>CAZTHR010000013.1:16469-18934 GCA_964613265.1 uncultured Lentisphaeraceae bacterium
GAATCAGTTCTCCGTGGCCTTCACGTCGTTGCGATACGTGTCGGAAAGCGCGGCGGCGGAAAGTCCCTGCGGACTGAGAACGCACGCAACCTGCGGACGAAGACCGCTGGGATTCTCCATCGAGTTATAGGCGTCCGTCGGAACCTTCACGACGACGATGTAGCGGCTGTAGATCGTCTCGTCGTTGTACCGCTTCGAGAGAACGGGCGTGTCCACGCGCGCGCCGTTGCCCTTGTAGATCGTGGCGAAGCGACCGAGACCGAACGCGACCAGCCAGTAGGAGCGACCGTCGGCGACGGCCTCGGTGGCGCTCTGCGTGGGCTTGGCGACATCGGCCGGCTTCAGCCCGCAGTTCGAGATGATTTCCTTCGTGAGGTTCATCGGCATGTCCATGCCCATCATCTGGGCGCCGGAGCCGTCTGCGCCATCCGACCAGATGAACGCGAGCTTGCGGCAGGTCTGCTGCGCGGCAACAATCGTCTCGGCGTCGGAGGACGCGCGGTTGAACGCAGCGGCGCTCGCGTAGTTCACAGTGGTTTCGCTTCCCTCGGCGTCCGTGTAGGTCAGCACGTAGGGCCCGTCATTCGCGAAGTCCCATGCGGCGACGGCGCTGCGGGCGTCGATCTGGGCCTGTGCGAGCGCCTTGGCATTGGAGTCGTCCGCGCCGACCGTCGCGGCCGTCTCGCTGACGTCGATGTCGGACTGCATCATGCCGACGGTGAACGTCGAGTCGTTTGCGGGCGTGCGCGTGGCGTCGTGCAGATAGACGACCGAGATGCCGCCCGCCGCGAGCGCGTTGGCGACGTCGTCGTTCACGTCTGCCGCCTTGAAGGTGTAGCCAGCCTGGGCGTAGAGACCGCGCGTGCCGTTGCAGGCGTCAATGTTCTGCAGAGAGCCGGCGGGCATTTGGGAGTAGAGGCGATACTCCGTGTCGATGAGCGAGTCCAGGTGGTCGGGAAGCGCCCAGTTGTGCAGAAACGACCAATGCTGGATTGTCTTGGTGAGCGTTCCGACGTCGCTGATTTCCATGGCGGTCTTCGCGCGCTCGTCAAGACGGTTGTAGGTTACGGCCACGCCCGCGCCGATGACGGCGATGATGGCGACGACCACGAGGAGTTCGATCAGGGTGAAGCCCGACCTTTTCTTGTTCCGTGTCTGAGCAGACATTTTCGTTTTCCTTTTATTTTGTTTTTGTTCCTTTCCTTTGGCGGCCCACCCGCCTCGTTCTCATTCTCCCATGCGGCAACCGTGCCGCCGGGCGTTGCTTGCATTACGCTTCGCTTCCCTTCCCTAAAGGGACAGCGTTTGAAATTCCCGCCGCATTGACTGCGGACGGCGTGTTTTGAAAATCCACCACAAAGCGGTATTCGCGCCCCGCACGAATGACGACTTCCTTCTGGTGTCGCGCAAGAATGCGCATGTCCATTTCAAGATGTCCCCAGCCGTCGTGAAGGAGGTATTCATCAAGAAGTGCGTTGAGACGCGCCTTGAGTTTCTGCACTGCGGACGATTCCAGTATGGACTTGTCGGGCTTCACTTCATTTCCGCCTCGGCCATTCGGGCCTTGAGTTCGGCATATGGGTCTTCGCCCGTGACGATCTGACGGACGGCCTTGGCGGCTTCGGTCGCCGCCGCGAGGTCATCCGCGTCGGGGTGGGCGGCAGCGGCGGCCCAGCGCGCCTCCGTCTCCGGCGTTGCGGCATGCGGATTGCCCGAAACCTTCGGCATCTTGCGCATCTGCTCGATGAGTTTCGGGTCGATGGCGCCCTGGCAGTGCCACACGCCAATTTGTTCGCATCCCGCGCCATAGAAGGACGCCGCCGTGTAGGCGCACTTGAAGGCGTGCGCCGTCTTCGGTTTCGCCCCCAGCGTGAAGAAGGAAAACACCTTCTTGCCCGTGATCTTCTTCATGTAGTCCATGGCCTTCGCATCGGGATGTCCCCGATCGACCCAGAAGCCGACGGCCACGAGGTCGTACGCCGCCGGATCGGGGGCGTTGGCCACGTCGAAGATCTCCGCGCCTTCGCCCAGCCCCGAGCAAAACGCCTCGGCGACCTTCTTCGTGTTGCCGGTGAGCGTTGAATAGACGACTGCTGCTTTCATTTGCTCTCTTTTCGTTTGGTTGCGTTCATGTTATTTTTTGATGAAGCCGTCAATACCGTCGGAATCCAGCGAGGGCTGAAACGCCATACGCCAGACTCTTCCAAAGAAGTTAGTGTAGTATAACATACAGCCCGCCCCCATGTCCATAGCCTAGGCTAACTTTTTTTTGACTGTTCCGCCGATTCTCGATTTGACCCCGCACGTGGTTTTTATTAGACCATCAGTGTTTCTCCCCAACCTGTCGGAACGCCCCCTCCCGCTCGACTGCATCATGCGAACGACCGTATAGGGACGTTCGGACTTCGTCGACGACGCCCCATTATCCGATTCGACTACCGAGTTTGATCGCGATCGTGACGGGC
>CAZTHR010000014.1:0-18823 GCA_964613265.1 uncultured Lentisphaeraceae bacterium
ACGAGTTTGCAAACTCGTGTAGGGATGGTATGCGACTTTTTTAACTGGCTCGTTTGGGAATCGCCTGTTTCATCTACCATCGCGCCCGTTCTCATAAAACGTCATTCCTTCGTCCTATTCCGCTTCGGTTCGGGGGGCGCTTGTCAGAGTAGATACGACTAGATTTGTGCCATGATGGCCTATGGGTACATTTACTTTGACAAGTACACACCAAATGCGCTCATTCACTGCCGAACACCCGACAACCGAAGATTGTGGTATAATGGCCGCCAAATCCTTTAAGGAGAAAACATCGATTTGAACCGATAACGACAATAACACAATTTTAGCGAACTGCTGAACGACGCCTGACCGGAAATACTACCACACGTTTCCAAACGTCGAACGCAAGTGACGAAGCCTTATCTGGCTTTTGTTTGATTCATTGGCAGCAGGACTCGCCCACTATGGGCGTGTCCTTCCTATGTAATCAGACAGGGCCTGTGGTAGGGCTTCCGGTCAGGACATGGATTGGGGACACGCTCTTTTTATGTCTTCCGTTCGTGTTGCCGCGATGTAGTCGCATCGCGACGACATGAAAACAAAAACGACGACAAGCCCCGCCTCTCGCCGCGTTGCGGAGTCGGATGGGAAATGCGGTATTAGGGAGTTCCATCTGTTCGCCGGCATCGGGGGTGGAATCTACGGAGGCGAACTCCTGGGGCATCGGTGTTGCGGCGGCGTGGAAATCATGCCTTACGCGCAGAGGGTTCTCAAGCAACGGCAGAAAGACGGATGGATGCCGGAGTTCCCCATTTATGGGGACTTGCGGAAATTGAATGGCGGCAACTTTCGAGGTTCTTTTGACGTTCTCTGCGGCGGATTTCCCTGCCAGGCGTTCAGCACGGCGGCGCATGGCGCGAACATCGCGGAAAAGAACCTTTGGGACGAAATGCTTCGCTTCGTCCAGGAATCGAATGCGCCCATCGTTTTCGGCGAGAACGTCGTTCTCCGAGCCATCGAACGGGCGAAAAGCGATCTTGAGGAAATTGGCTACAAGGTCAAGCGCGTCCGTCTGGGCTGTGCCGACATTGGCGCAGACCATCAGAGAAATCGCTTCTGGTTGCTGGCGGTCAAGGACGCGAACTCTTTTTCTCGCGTTGCGGAACATCTTGCCGCGTTGCCACGACTGGCCGCCGACTGTTGGAAGCGAAGCCCAGAAATCGCTGGGCGTTCCGCGTCCATCGGGACGAATGGCCGGCGAGACCGTCTGTTGGGCGTTGGAAATGCGCAATCTCCGTTCGCGGCGGCAACCGCGTTTCGCATTCTTGTGAACCGCCATCTGCGTTCACTTGGCAACGAGGACGTGGTTGCGGACGAGGCTGAGATTTCAGCGGTTTTTGAAGCGCGTCGGACGTGGATTCAGGAGACATTCGATGAAATCGGTCTCGTGCACACGCCCACCACGATGGCGAACTACGCCTGTCCGTCAATGATGAAGCATCAGGGATGTCGGAACTTCGTGAAAGTGTTCGGACACCCCGAGCCGTGGAACGCTGAATATCTGATGGGGTTCCCATTGGGCGCGAGTTCGCCGGATGCCTTGCCCATTGAAAACTTCAACGCTTGGAAAGGAGCGAGTAGGAACTGATGACACGATTTGAGATACAGCGCATCGTGGATGCCGCGCTTCCCTTCCCAAAGAACGAGGGAGACTTGCGAAAGAAGAAGACGGTGCCAGGGACTGTCCATATTGGCACGTTGGCGGGCAATCGGCTGAACAGCGGAACGCTCCGTTCTCAGTTCATTGTCTGCGAAAACAAAGAGATGTGGAAGAGAAGCGATGCAAGGCGGGCGCTTCATTCCGACCAGTTGGCGTTTGTTCAGGTGGGCGACGACAAGTGGGATGTCTACAAGGGCGTGTGCTTGGATTCCGAATCCAACGAGCCGATTCGAATTGAAAAGGCGGTGGCGGGTCTTGGGCAATTGCTCAAGTTCAGTGACGGACAAAGCGGCACTGCTCCTGCATTGTGCACGTCATCCTTCTCCCGTCCCGACATATTGGCGGCGATTCGGAGTAAGCCGTTCATTCTGCTGGCGGGGATGAGCGGGACGGGCAAGACGCGGATCGTCCGGCAATTGGCGCGTGGGTTCTGTCCCTCGGAGGGCGAACTCGCGGCCGATCCGCTCTGTCCCGGCAACTACGCCTGCATTCCCGTCCGCCCCGACTGGCACGACTCCACCGGACTTATGGGCTACGTCACGCGCATCACCGACGATGGCCGGCCGCGCTATGTCGCCACCGACTTCATCCGTTTTCTCGCAAAGGCCTGGCTTTACGAGGAGGAGGACGTCCCGTTCTTCCTCTGCCTGGACGAAATGAATCTCGCGCCCGTCGAACAGTACTTCGCCGAGTACCTGAGCGTTGTTGAATCGCGTCAGGTGGATACGGCACGGGGACGGATTGCCACCGACCCGCTTGTACGTGTGGCGGACAAGGAGTTGCTTCGTGCGCTCGTGGACGAGGTCTATCGAGAGGACGGACATGAAAGGGTCGAACGCCTCAAGGCGTTCTTCATTTCGCGCGGCGGCATTCCGATTCCGTCCAACTTCGTCGTCATGGGAACGGTGAACATGGACGAGACGACGTGTTCGTTCTCGCGCAAAGTCCTCGACCGCGCCATGACGTTCGAGTTCAATGCGTTCGACATTGACGAAGGTCTTGCCTCCAATCCTGACATCGCATTCGGTTCGCTTCGGCCTGCCGCCGCACGGTGCCGCTTTACCCACGGCTGGCAGGTCTATGCGGCGGCGCACGACGTCTGCGATCGGCTCAAGCCATATCTGACGGCGGTCAACAAGGCGCTGGACGGCACGAAGTTCAAGTTCGCGTACCGCAGCCGCGACGAAATCATGTTCTACTGCGTCGAGCGGACGCAGGACGGAACGCCGCTGGCGACGGCGGCGGACGAAGCGACGTGCATGAAGATCCTTTCCCGCATCGAGGGCGACGAGCAGGAGGTCGGCAAGGCGTGGCTGGAGGGCGTGGCCGAGGCGGTTCGCGAAGGGCTGCAGGCACTCGCCGGCGCGGACGCGCCAGAGGCGAAAATCTCAACGAACAAGTTGCAGGAAATGTCCGCCCGTCTGGAGCGGACGGGCTTCACGAGCTTTTGGCAGTGAGTGCGACGGTGGACGGCACGGCATGGCGCTGATACGGATCGAGCACGACGATTTCGACCTGCAGATCTCCTGCGGGAACTACGCGGCGGTGTGGCGCACGGCGGCCGCGAACGTCCCTGTCGCTTCGCTCTGGGCGGAGTACCGCTGTTCCGTGGGCGCGACGCCGCAGTTTTCCGAGTCGGATGGCGGCGGCGCGTTTGAGCCGCTGGGACGGCGGGCGTTCTTCTTCGACAACACGGACTACGGCGTTTTCCTTCAGACGAAGAACGGCGCGGAAACGCCGCGTTCCACGTTTCGCTCGAAGGCGATGGATGCGCGGTTGCAGCGGTTCGGGCGGAACGTTCTGACGGGAACGCTCAATTTCGGCAACGACATCGGAAAGTTCGACATGGCGTTCGCCTACCGAAAGGATGGCGAAGTGCGGACGTTCTGCTTCACCGTCGAAATCCTCTCCGTCAAGTTGGACTACCACCGCGACTGGGCGACGCTTGTCCGCGAAATCGAGGCGGAGCATCAGACGCTTGCACTCGATTTTCTGAAGGAGACGTACCATTCGTTTGACGTCGTGAACAAGCGCGTTCCGAAAGACCAGACGGCCGACATGATCTGGTGGAGTCTCTTCAAGACATTTCAGACGCAGTTTGTCGCGGCGTGTCGGCTGATCCTGAACCGTCCCCGTCGGCGTTGGCGACGGCAAGGCGAGGCGTTGCGCATTGACCAGATGCGGACGCTGTCATGCGGGCAGGAGAACGAGTTTGCGGAATTCCGTCGTGACGGATCTCATCGCTATTGGTCTGCGCGGACGGTTGACGACAAGGACACGCCGGAGAACCGGTTTCTGAAAATGGCCGTCTTTGGCATCGAGGCGCGGCACGCGGCGTTGGCGCGCTTCCTGCTGGGGCAGACGGGCGTGAGCGATGCCGCCAAGGACGAGATTCGAGCTCTGTGCGCGATGCTCAAGGCGATTCGGAGAGATCCGTTCTTTCGCGGAATCGGACGTTTTCAGGGACTGCGGCAGGAATCGCTCGTCCTTCAGCGGGCGAGCGGCTACTCTGCCGTCTACCGTATCTGGATGGTTCTGAAGAGGATGTACGCATTGGGCGGCGACAGGATGAGGCTTGAGACGAAGGACGTGGCGACGCTTTATGAGATGTGGTGCTTCATTCGGGTGAAGAACGCCGTGGCGGAACTGGCGAACGTGGGCGAAAAGGCGAAGGTTCGCCTGAAGGACTACGTCTACCGGCTGTTCACGGGCGAGGAGTCGCGAGTCGTCTTTTCGGATGCCTCTGGCCTTGAACTGGCGGAGGTCGGCTACAATCCGTCGGCGCGGGCGGCGCTCTGCGACGGGATGGTGGACACGTGTGCGCCGACGACGGGCATTGCGCCGGGCGGAACGTCCGCCGAAAGGCCCGACATTGTCTTGCGCCTCACGAAGACGTTCGGCGGCGACGCGCACTACAAGGTGACGTATCTGTTCGATGCGAAGTACCGTATTCAGGGGAGATACAGCGATGGCGTGGCGGCGGGCGTGGACTATCCACCGCAGGATGCCATTGACCAGATGCATCGCTACCGCGATGCGATCTACTATTGCGGAGGGAAGCGGGACGAGGACGGCGCGGACGAACCGCTCAAGCGCGAAATCGTGGGCGGCTACGTCCTCTTCCCCGGCGCGGGGGCGAAAGCGGCCGTTGCGGCGGCACCGTTCATGCGGACGCGCGAAGAGGTCAACATCGGGGCGTTCCCGCTTCGTCCGGGAGACGATGCGAACAACGAGATTCTGCGGGACTTCCTGGACGCACTCCTCAACCGACGCGCGTGGGCGCGTCATGTGGAGGGGGCGATCGCGCAGAAGGGCATGGTGCAGATCAGGGCGGCGGACGCGGCGTTGTCCGCCGAGGCGATTTTCACGCCGTTCAACGTGACGCCCGACCCAGTCGCCCGCTGGATCTATCGGAACAAGGCCGTTGTCGTGGCGGAAGGCAGGTTCGTGGGCGACCCGACGTGCGTGAGGCTGATCTCGATTGCGTGGAAGCCGCCGGTGTCCCTGATTGTCGGTCGTGACGGATATGCGGGACTGCTTGACCGCGACGACGTGGGCGCGTTGTTTGGCGCGTGTCCGTGCGAGGGCGCGGGGTCGTTCCATGTCTGGCGCGGAACGCTGGCGAACGCGGCCGTCTGGGCGCGGCGGTTCGATGGCTTGGTATAATCGGTTTCGACCTTGAAAGCGCAGTTCGACCGAGCGCTCTCCGATCTTGCTAGCCCACGCCCCGTCGAAAAATGGTAAAATGGATGCATGAAAAAAACTATCTTCATGACAATCGGCGCGGCTGCGGTCGCGGGGTGCTGTCTGATGCCGGGGGCGAACAAGCCCTACGTCAGCGCAGAATGCGGTGAAAACGAAATCCGCCTCTATCCGAGTCCGGTGGCCTACGAGGTCGTGCGGAACGGCAAAACGCTCGTCGCGAAAACGCCGATCGGCCTGTGTGTCGATGGCGCGTGCGTGGCGAAGGACGCGAAGCTCGTCAAGAGCGAGACGCGGAAACTGTCGGGCGCAGTGGCGTCGCCGGTCTACAAGAAAAGTTCCGTCGACCTCTCCGGCCGCGAAACGTTCGCCGATTTCGGCGACTGGGGCGTTCGCCTTGTGGCGCGGAAAGACGGCGTGGCCTACCGGATCGAACTGAAGAAGGGCGGTACGATCGAGAACGAGTGTGCGGGCGTGACGATTCCGTCGAAGGACGCGACGTGCTGGTTCAACCGCACGGGCAGCATCGGCTGCGAAGAAACGATTCCCGAATCGGCGAAGGCCGGCCAGATGGCGACGGACGAGAAGAAGTTTATCTATCTGCCGTTCGTGTATTCCGTGGACGGTCAGACGGTCGCCGTCTCCGAATCGGACATCCACGAATATCCGATTTGGAATTTCAAGAAGGTCGAGCAGACCGACGCGGGCGTGAAGCTCGTTGGCGCGTTCGACGGCTATCCCAAGAAGACCGAGCGCGTGGGTGGCTGGGGCAATGCCCGCAACCTGAAGAGCGGCGGTCGTTGGGTGCGGATCACCGAACACGAGAAGTTCCTCGTCAAGGCGGCCGGCGCGCGGACGCTGCCGTGGCGCGAGTTCATGCTGGCCGATTCCCCGGCGAAACTCTGCGAAGCTGATTTGACGTTCGCGCTGGCGACGCCGGCGGCGAAGGGCAGCGACTTCTCGTGGGTCAAGCCCGGCAAGGTGGCCTGGGACTGGTGGAACTGCTTTGACAACCAGGGCGACAAGGGCTGCAACACGAAGACGTACGAGCGCTTCATCGACTTCGCCCAGAAGACGGGCGTCGAGTACGTGATCTTCGACGAGGGTTGGAGCGAGTCGCTCAACATCTGGAAGTTCCACAAGGACGTCGACGTGCCGCACCTCATCAAGTACGCCAACGAGCGCGGCGTGGGCATCATCCTCTGGATGGCCTGGGCACAGGTGTACGGCGAAGAGGCGAAGGTGGCCGAGCATTTCGCGAAACTCGGCGCCAAGGGCTTCAAGGTCGACTTCATGGATCGCGGCGACGCCGAGATCGCGGTCTTCCTGGAGAAGTTCGCGGCGGAATGCGCGAAGCGGAAAATGCTCGTGGACTACCACGGCGCGTATCGTCCGGTCGGCCTGAACCGCACGTATCCGAACGTCCTCAACTTCGAGGGCATCCACGGTCTTGAAATGATGAAGTTCCGCAACTATGGCGCGGAAATGATGGCGAACGACGTTCGTGCGTTCTTCCTCCGTTTGTCTGCCGGCCCGATGGACTACACGCCCGGCGCGATGCTCAACTACAAGATCGGCACGTACAAGAGCGGGACGCAGTTCCCCGGCTCCGTCGGCACGCGCTGCCGTCAGATGGCGATGATGTCCATGTACGAGGCGCCGTTGCAGATGCTCTGCGACAGCCCGACGAACTATGAAAAGAACATGGAGTGCTTCACGTACATGGCCGCCGTGCCGGTCGTGTGGAAGAACACGGTCGGTCTTCCCGGTTGCCCCGACAAGATGGCCGCCGTGGCGCGTCAGGCGAAGGATGGTTCCTGGTATGCGGCCGGCATGACGAACGCCGAGGCCCGCGACTACGAACTGCCGACGTGCTTCCTTGGCTCTGGCACGTGGAAGGCCGAAATCTTCCGCGACGCGCCCGATGCCGCCGAGCATCCGATGAAGTACGTCCACGAGACGAAAACCGTCAAGGCGGGCGACAAGATGGCGTTCCACATGGCGCCGGGCGGCGGGTTCACGGTTCGCTTCACGAAGTAATCGCGCAGGGCTGATATGAACCTGATCGTCGTCGACGTTGGAAACACGAGCACGGCCGTGGGACTTTGGTCTGATGGCCGCGTCTCGCGGGTCGTGCACGTCGACGGCGACACACCGCGGGCGCACGCGGAGGCGGAACGGCGGATGGGGCCTCGTCCAGTCGACGGCCTTGCCTACCTCTCCGTCGTGCCTCGCGAAAATGCGGCGTGGCGCGCGTTCGCCCGCCGGTTGGGGGTGCCGTTTCTGGCGGTGACCCATGAAATGATCGCGCCGCCGTTGGCGTTGTCGCTCGACTATCCGAAGCCCGAAACCATCGGTGCGGATCGTCTGGCGGATGCGGCGGCGGCCGTCGACCGCTACGGGGCGCCCGTGCTCGTGTGCGATTTTGGCACGGCGTTCACGGCGGCGGTCGTGACGCGCGATGGCGTTTGGCGCGGCGGCGTGATTGCGCCGGGCTTTCCGCTGATGCGGGATTATCTTTATGAACGGACAGCCAACCTGCCGCGCATGAAACTGGGCGGGGCGTGTCCGAAAATCGGCCGATCGACCGAAGAGGCGATGCGATTCGGCGCACTCGTGGGCTATCGTGGCATGGTGCGCGAAATCGTCGGCGAGCTGTCGAAGAACTTTGAGACGGCGTTCACGCTCGTGGCAACGGGCGGGTTCGCGAAATGGGTGTTGAAGGATATTGGCCTTCCGTTCACAATCGACCCGACCCTCACGCTCCACGGGGCGGGTCTGTTGGCCGCGACGCGGCTGGCGTCCACGGGAGCAGGAGAAAGAAGATGAAATGGTTGGATCGACGGGCGGGGCGAATGGTTGCCGCGTGGCTCTGTTCTTTGATGGCGGGCTGCGGGATTTTCTGGGACGATCCGTACGTCCAGGTGACGGCGACGCCGCTCAACTGGTGCGAAGTCCACTACTACAACGCGACACGTGAGCCCATCCGCCGCGTCAACGTGCGCGTGGAGGGGACGGGCCATGTGCTCGTCAAGGCGGGCACGGCGCGGCGCGTGTCCGATTCCTTCGCCAAGAATCTGGCCGACGCGGATCAGGGCGACTACCGCGTGTTCGAGTACTATATCGACCCCGACCACGTGCGCGAAGTGTTCCAGAACCTTGTCAATTCGGGTTTGTTCGACAAGGACAAGATGTTCACGTCCACAAAGTACCCGTCGCCCGGACGTTTCATCGCCGTCCGTGCGGCCATGGACAACAAGACGTATTCGGAATCCGTGAACGTATTCGAGGAAGATCCCGAACTGGCGGAACGTCTCTACAATGTCGTGCTGGAGTTCAACCGGCCGGTTCTGGCGAAAAAGCGTTCCGTCTATGCCACGGAAAAACCGGCGGATGACGCGGATGCGAAAAAAACATCCGATGACACGGAAAAGGCGTCCGACGATGCGGGCGCGAAGGACGTGCCGAAAAAGAAGGCGTCCACCGACGCGCAGTGATTTTGATTTGAAACAGGAAGTGAACGAGCGAGGTCAATATGGCAGAAAAAAGAAAACAGGGTGAAAACAAGGACGTGCAGGTGGCGTGGGGACGGTTCAAGTTCGGCCTTTTCGCCGGTGGCGCGTCGTTGGTGGCGTTGATCGTCTACGCATTGACGTTCGCGGACTACATCTTTCCGGGCGAATCGGCGCATCTGTTCACCCAGTGGGCGGGCATGGACGCGCTGGAACTGCCCGTCCATCCGATTTGGGGCGCCTGCATCCGGGCGCTTGGCGGTGCGGCCGCGTCCGCCACGCAGGTCAACGCGCTGTCGCTCGTCTGTGGCGTCCTTTCGGCGGGGCTTCTCTGCTGGCTGACGAGCGTGTTCGTGGCGCGGACGATCTACCACGAGAACGCGCTCAAGTACGCCGTCGGCGCGTCGCGCGCGGCGGGCGTCGTGGCGGCGTTCGCGTTCATCTTCTCGACGGCGGTTTGGCAGACGTCGACGCATTTGGACTATCGGCTGTTCGACCTCTTTCTCGCGCTTGTCGGGTTTGCGTTTCTTCCGCTGATGTTGCGGTGGCCGAAATGGGTTCCCGCGTTGGCGCCGTTGCTGGGCGTCTACGTCGCGATGGGGCTTGTGGAGAGCGAGATTTTCGCGGGGTTGCTGCCGCTCTATCTGATGGCCGTCGTGATGGCGACGGTGAAGAGCGGCCGCAAGTTCTATCTGTCGACGGTGCTCTTCCTGCTCGGCACGTTCATCGGCTACATTGTGTTCACGCGCATGGTCGCGAACAGCTTCCTCCAGTTGCCGGAGGCCGAGGCGGCGGGATTGACGTCGGCACTCGACGTCTGGCAGCGGTGTGTCGTCAAGTACCTCCGCGAAATGCGGATGTGGGTTGGCCGGTCCGGCTGGCTCTACGTCGTGGCGCTGGCCGTACTGCCGTCGCTCGCCTGTTTGTTCGCCGCGTCGCGCGGGCTCAACAACGAACGGCGTTGGAGTCAGTACTTCTTCCATCTGGCGATGACGTTCTGCGCGATTCTCGCGATGGTCACGCCGCTTGCGCCGGCGAGCGTGATGCGCCCGTTCGGTATTTCGCCTGTCGCCACGACGACGCTCGCGGCGTTCATGTGCGGCTATCTGGCGGCCTACTGGTATCTGCTGGCGCGGATGCCTCTGCCGCCGATCGAGTATGATCGCCCGTCGCCTGTCTTTGTCGTCGGTCGGCGGATGGCGCCGGCGGTCGGGGGGCTGTTCGCCGTCCTGCTGATGCTGGCGGCGTTGGTGAACGCATTTGACTGCACGAAGGATCGCGGGCGTTTCGCCGATCTCTGCGCGGGCGAGCTCCTCGACCGCATGGGCGACCGCACGTGGCTGGTGACGGACGGTCTGCTGGACGCGCATTTGCGCATCGTGGCGGCGTCGCGGGGGCGTGAACTCAATCTCGTCTGTCTCCATCGCGATATGGACGACGCCTACTTGAAGGAACTCGGCGCCCTTGCCCGTGAACGGAAGCTCACGGCCGGCGGGGCGAATCTGGACATTTCGATCCAGTTGGGCGTTCTCTCCTTCCTTCAGGACTGGTTCGCGGGCAATACGAACATCACGGCGGACGCGGCGGTGTTCGGCGTGCCGGATCTTTGGCTTTCGGCCGAACGCCAGCCGATTCCGGAATGCCTGTTCTTCGGCGGTGGCCGCGCGATGACGCCCGAAGCCGGCAAGAAGGCTCAGGCCGACTTCCGGGCGTTCTGGAAGAAGATGGCGCCGATCCTGCCGCCCGACGGCAAGAAGGGGTCTTATTCGATTTCGGAAGTGGACGATCCGGTCGTGCGGCTGCGCTTGATGTTGCGCCGTCACATCGGGTTTGTCGCCAACAACCTGGGCGTGATGTTGCAGGACTTGAAGCTCGACGCCGAGGCGTTCGAAATCTACGAACTCATTTTGAAGGACATCGACTGCGACAACGTGTGTGCGCTGTTCAACGAATTCGAGATGGCGCGAAGCGGGTTCGCCGCCGCCAAGGCGCACCAGTCGGAAATCGAACGCAAGATCAAGACGATTACGGACAATCCGAATCGCCGTTACCAGTTGTGGGCGTTGTCCCGCTACTACGGCTACATCCGTTCACCCGAGATTTTCGCGCGGATGGGTTTTGCGTGGGCGCGGTCGGCTCAGACGGGCAACGCGATCGCCCAGGTCAAACGCGCCGTCGATCTCGTACCGGCGGAACGCCAGTCGGGGCTCCTGAATATGCTCGCCTCCATCTATGCAAGCGGCAACCAGGCGAAGAAGTCGCGTGATGTCTACCGTAAGATTCTCGAAAGCGACGAGGCGGATCACGATGCGTGGGCGGGTTTGGCGCGGTTGTCGATGCAGCAGGGCAATTTGGACGAGGCCAAGGGCTATCTGGAAAAGGCGGTGAAGACGAAATCCGCGAGCAAGGAGGCGCAAAGTTTCGACTGGGCGCTTCTCCATTTGATCAACAACGATTTCGCATCCGCCCGCAAGGCCTTGCAGAAGATAACCGATCTCCAACCGCGTTCGTTGCAGGGCTGGTCGCTGTTGGCGGGCGTCTTGCTCCAGCGTTACGACAGTGAGAAGGACGCGGCCGCGAAGAAGAAGGTTATGGATGAACTGGAAAAGGTCATTCTGCCGAAGATGGAATCCATCGCCGCGTCGCCGCGTGACTATTTCGTCCAGATGACGCGCGCGTTGATCTGGCTGCGCAAGGGGCCGACGTTCCTGAAACAGGCGCGTGACGCGATGGTCGTGGCGTTCGGCGTCCGGTCCGACATGACAATGGTCGGCAACATGATTCTGGAACTCGACATGGCGATGAACGACCCGGAAAGCGCGGAGAAGCACGCGCGGCAGGTGCTGCGCATCGACCGTACCAACCGTTTGGGCAACTACGTGATGGGGTCGATTCGCCTCCAGCGCGGCGAATACCTGATGGCCGAGAATTTCCTCCGCCTGGCCGCGAGTGGCGAAAAGCCGATGGCCGCCGCGCAGAACGACCTGGCCGAAGTGCTGCAGCGGCAAGACAAGTTTGCGGAGGCCGAGCGTTTCGCCCGCGCCGCCGTCAAGACGGATCCGGATCTCTACGTCGCGTGGGAGACGCTGGGTTCCATTCTGCTCGGGCAGAAGAAGAATCTGGACGAGGCTGAGCAGTGTGTGAAGAAAGCGCTGGATCTCGCCAAGGAGAAGGCTAAAATCGATGATCTCCGGATGCAGATTACGCTGGCCCGCGTCCAGATCGCCAAGAACGATCTCGGCCGCGCCCGTGGCACGTTGCGTAAAATCCGCAGCCGTCAGAGCGAGTTGTCGCGCTACGATATGGGCGAAGTCGACAAACTCCAGAAAGCGCTTCAGGGCGGGAAGGACAAGTAAATCCGATGCGCACGACGTGGACGTGTCTGGCGGCTGCATGGATCTGCGCTTCGGCCGTCGGCTTCGCCGCCGACGGCGAAGCCGAGCGTTCGCGCACGGGCGGCGATCCCGTATCCCATTGGCATTTCGGGCCGTTCTTCGATTATCGTCGGGCGGAACCGGGCCCCGCGACGTTCTGGGCGTTTCGTCCGTTCTATTCGCAGGTGCGCGATCCGCAGACGGACACGACGACGCGCGATTTTCTCTGGCCGCTCGGCACGTGGCATGACCATCATGGTGCCGCGTGGTGGCGGGCGTTGATCGCCTATGGCGACGGCCGCGACGACGATCCGTCTGGCAGTTTCAACATTTTCCCGCTCTGGTTCTGCGGCACGGATCGCGAGGACGAGGGCTATTGGGGACTGTTCCCCATTTATGGCCGTCATCCGCACATGCTGCTCATGGACGATTGGGAATACGCGCTGTGGCCGCTGTGGCACACCTACACCGTCAAGGGCGTTCGCAGTCACGCCGTTCTTTGGCCGCTCGTCACGTGGCGGGATGCGCCGCGCGCGGGCGTGGGCGTGTGGCCGTTCTACGGCTACGCGACCCAGCGCGAGAGCGAACACGCCTACTGTCTGTGGCCGATTGCTACATGGGCATCTTACCGCGAAGACCGTGATACGTCCGGTGCGGGGTCGTCTTGGATGTTCTGGCCGCTTTACGGGCAGATTCGCCGGGCGCGGGAGTCCCAAACGCTCGTCCTGCCGCCATTCTTCTCCTACACCGAGACGGATTCCGCGACGCGGTGGCGTCTTCCCTGGCCGCTCGTCGAGGTGTTGCGTTCACGTATCCGCGACCGCGTGTCCGTTTGGCCATTCTACGAGGGCGTCGAAAGCTACGCCTATGCCGACACGGCGAAGGCCGTGCCAGAGGAAAACACGTGGCGGCTTCTGTGGCAGCTCGTGGAGAACACGGAACTGGAGACGAATACGACGTATGAAAAACGGTTCAACTTCTTCCCGTTCTTCACGTGGGAGCGGCGCTATCGGAAGCTGGGCGTCCCGCGCCGGCCGTCGGCGCACGTCCAGACGCCGCGCTGGATTTTCGCGAAAGCCCATGACGTTGCCACGGGACGGGACGGTGTTTCGTTGGAGGAAGTTGGCTCGTACATTCGTATCTGGCCGTTCTACAGTTCGTCGACGGAGAACGGCCTGACGCGGCGGCGGACGCTCGACCTCATCCCGATTCGTCACTCGGAAGGATTCGACCGCAACTGGTCGCCGTTCTGGAGTCTGTGGGAATCGGTCGACTATCCGGATGGCCGGACGCGCCATCTGTTCTTCTTCAACTTTATTCCGTGGACGACTGAACGCAAGGCCGTGTCCGAATGAACCTGCGCGGCGGCATGGCTTTCTTCCTCGTCCTCGCGCTGCTGGGCGGTGGACGTGGGTGGTGCGCCGTGGCGCCGCCCGACGCTGCGCGAATCGACGCGATTGCCACCTACCTTTCGCCCACGCCGGGGACGGACAAGACACGCGGTTCGAATCGCGCCGCATGGGATGCGTTGGCGGCACGGCCGGAGGCGCGAACGCACATCAAGTCCGCCGAAGCCGTCTTGAATGCGCCGATTCCCGATTGCTCCGACGAACTTTATCTGGAGTTTTCGCGGAACGGAAATCGGACGCGCTACCAAACGCCCTATTTTAGGCGGCTGTCCCATCTCGACGCGCTCGTGTTGGCGGAATGTCTGGAAAACCGCGGGCGTTTCCGTGACAAGATTGTTGCCTATGTGGACGCCATCTGCGGCGAACGCGCATGGACGATGCCCGCGCACGATGGACGGTTGTTGAATTTCAACGGGAAGATTTGTGCCCTTGATCTCGGCGCGGGGGCGCGGGCGTTGCATCTGGCGTTGACGTGCGATTGGCTGCGCGACGTCTTGCCGGCGGCGACGAAAGCCCGCATTTTCGCCGCGTGTGATCGCCGCGTTTTCCAGCCCTATCTGGCCACGTGCCGCAATCCCACGCCCGAAACGATCCGCCGTTTGAACCACTGGTGGTACGATGTCGAGTCGAATTGGAATTCCGTTTGCCATGCCTGTTCCGTTCGCGCGGCGCTGGCCCTCGTGCCTGATCGCCGCGTCCGCGCCGAATTTGTGGAATCCGCCGAACGTGCGACGCCCGCCGCGCTCAGGGGATACACGGATGATGGCTACTGTTCCGAGGGCATGGGCTACTGGAACTACGGGTACGGGCATCACCTGCAGATGGGATTGGATGTCCGCGCAGCGACGAACGGGCGGGTCGATCTTTTCCGCGATCCGAAGAACCGCGCGATTATGCGTTATCCCTATGGCTATCAGCTCCAGACGGGGCGGTCGCCGTATTTCGCCGACGGTGGTGGCGGGCCGAACGGCGTGATGCTCGCGCTGGGACGTCAGGTCTACCCCGATCTCGTCAACCGTCTGGCGGCCACGCGGCCGTTGCTGGCGGGCGGGTTGCCAGTCATCGCCCTCCGCGCATTCGGGCAGGATCCTGGACCGGTTTATGCGAACGGACTTGACGAGTTGCCCATTCGCACGTGGTTTCCCAACGCGCAGGTGTTGATTGCGCGGCGACGTTCAACGGCGGATGTGCCACCGTTCGCCGTGGCGATCAAGGGCGGACACAACGCCGAACTCCACAACCACAACGACCTCGGCTCGTATGTCGTCATGTTGGACGGCGTGGAAATGGCCGGCGATCCCGGCGGCGAAGAGTATACGCGCCGGACGTTCTCGAAAGACCGTTACGTGTCGAAGATGCTCAATTCCTACGGACATCCCGTGCCCGTGGTGGGCGGTGCGTTGCAGATGACGGGACGCGCGGCGGCCGCGACGGTGCTGGAGACGGCGTTCACGGAAACGAACGATGTCCTCCGCCTCGACTGCACGGCGGCCTATCCCGTGAAAACGCTCACGTCGCTCGTACGGACGCTGGCGTTCGACCGTGCATCGGCGCGACTGACGATTACGGATGCGGTTGTTTTTTCCGAGCCGACAACGTTTGAAGTCCCCGTCGTGACCTACCGTGCGTTTACGCGCGATGCGGCGGCGACTGCGTTTCGTCTGGGGACGGACGGCGCGTCGTCGCGTCAGCTGGCGATGGACGTGGTGGCCTCCGAACCCGTGTCCTTCCGCGAGGAGACGATCGACAACGCGCCGCGTCGCCCCGTCCATCGATTGGCGTTTACCTTCGTCCGTCCCGTCCGCGCCGCCACGTTCACGACCGTCTATTCTCCCGTCGTGCGTTGAGCGGCCGCTCGTCCGTTGTTAGTCCCAGACGGCGAGACCGCAGATTTCGGGTTCAAGGCGGACGCCGGACGCGAACAGCACGGCGCGGGCCATTTGGCGGGCGAGTGCAAGAATGTCGGAGGACGTACAGCCGTCGTGCGCGACGATGATGTTCGCGTGTTCGGCCCAGACGGCCGCGCCGCCGACGCGCAGGTTTTTGCAACCGGCGTCTTCGAGGAGTTTTCCTGCGGGCGGATGGGGGGCGGGCGGGTTTTTGAACACGCTGCCGCACGTGCGCGGCGGAAATTTTTTGCGCCGTGCGAGATAGTCGGCAACGGATGCGCGGTCGTTTTCTGCCGTGTGCGCGACGGGCTTCAAGCGCACGTCTGTGATGATGCCGGGGATGTCCGAATGGCGGTAGGCGAATCCGCAGTCGGCGGCGGCGAGGAGGCGTCCGTTGGCAACGACGGACTCAACGTATTCGGAAATCGAATGGCCAAACGCGCCGGCGTTCATTTTGACCCAGCCGCCCAACGTGCCGGGGATGCCGGCCATGAACGCGAGTTCGGGATGGTCGGCAAGGAGGGTTGCGCCGGTGGGAAGGGGGGGCTTGACGAAATCGTCGTCCGTGCAACAGTCGGAGAACCACGTGTTCGACCCCATGCCGAGCACGCGGCATGGCGCGGATGCGTCGTCGGTGGGCGGCGCGGACAAGATGCGGCCGCAGGTCTGCCCGCCCGTACGGAAAAAGGAATGGGGCGCGAGTGACGTGAACGCGCGGGACGGCAGCGGACACGTGGCGGACAACGCAGACTTGAATTTCGGTACGAGGCCGATGATGTCGCCTGCGCCGGCAAGCAGAATCAAGTCGCCGGGTTCGGCTGTCAGCAAGACGTGCCGCGCGGCCTCCGCCGCCGTGCGGGCAAGCAGGACGGTCGGCGCGTGGGCGCGGGTGGCGTACTGTTCGCGGAATGCGGCGTAGAGATCGGCGATGTCGCCGCCGGGAAGGGGAGACTCGAACGCCGCGTAGACGGGAATCAAGACGACTTCGTCGGCCGCCGTGAACGCAGCGGGAAATTGGTCGCAGAGCGCTTTTGTGCGCGTGTAGCGGTGAGGCTGGAACAGGACGCGGAGACGGCGCGGTCGGCGGGCGGCCGCCATGTCGAGGGCACAAGCGAGTTCCGCCGGATGGTGTGCGTAATCCGTGACGACGGTCAATTGCGGCGTCTCGGCCACGATCTCGAACCGCCGGTCGGGCAGGGCGGCGAGCGCCAGAGGCAGGGCGGCGGCGATGGCCGCCCGCGCGTGGCCGCGCCGCAACGCCACTTCGATGGCGGCACGGGCGTTCATTACGTTGTGGCGGCCGCAGACGAGACGCGGGAGTTCGGGCCAGTCGGACGGGTCGAGTTCCCACGCCTTGATGACGGTCTCGGCCTGTGCCATGGCCGTTTCATAGCAGGCGCGGTAGGATTCGACGGTCGGAAAATGTTCGGGATGGTCGTAGTCGATTTGCGTGACGACGAGGATGCGGGCGCGATAGAGCGTCAACGTGCCGTCGGATTCATCGGCTTCCACGACGAGCGGGGCGTGGACGGGATCGGCGGCGGGTGAACTGAATCCGGCCACGGGCATGGCATCCGTTTCGCCGCCGATGCACCACGCGATTGGTTCGCCGAGGGCCGCGAGCAGTTTGGCCGTGAACGTGGACGTGGTTGTCTTGCCATGTGTGCCGCAGACGGCGATGCCATAGGTGTCGTTCACAAGGGCGGCCAACACGGCGCCACGGGAACGGACGGGGATGTTCCGCGCGTGGGCGGCCTGGTGTTCTGGCGCGTCGGGCGGCACGGCGGGGGTGACGACGAGTTCGTCGACGCCCGCCGCGAGGTGCGCGGGGTCGTGTCCCGTTGCAACGGAGATACCGGCCGCTTCCAGCCAGCGCGTTCGAGGGGTGGCGTACTTGTCGCACCCCGAAACGGAAAGCCCGCGGGCTTTCAACAGATAGGCGACGCCAGCCATGCCGACGCCGCCTATTCCCATGAAGTGGATATGCCGCATGGTTATCGGAGAACCGGCTCCCCACGTTTGACGAACTGGACGGCCAACCCAAACGGATCGCGGAGCATCGTCATGTCGAACCCCGGCCGGTGGACGGTTTCAAGCAACGTGGCGCCGGCCGCGACGAGACGGGCCGCATCGGCATCGACGTCGTCCGACAAAAACGCGATGTGCATCGTCGACGGATCGATAGCTGCGTAGTCCGGCACGGGGGCATTCGGGTTGTTGTAGAACTCCAGCGCCATCTGGCCGGTCGAATCGACGATGAACGCCGGGTGGACTTGGGTGAACCCCAGATGGGCCACCCACCAGTCCATGAGCTTCTGCGGCTCGGCGACGTTGTATCCGACGTGTTCGAGTTTCATGGTCGTGTATGCTGCGAAGCGGGAACTCAGCCTTCGGCTTCGAGCGCCGCGTCGACTTCGTCCGTCGTTTCCATGTTCGTGTAGACGTCCTGGGTGTCTTCCAGGTCTTCCAGCATTTCGACGAACTTGTTGATCGCCTTGGCCGTCGCGACGTCCGTCACTTCCACCGTCATGTTGGGGACGAGGCCGACGTTGGAGTTCTCTTCATCGATCGCGATGCCGGCGGCCTTGATCGCGTCCTGAACGGCGACGAAATCGTTCGGCTGGCACTTGACCGTGAAGCCGCCGTCTTCGGAGACGACATCTTCGGCGCCCGCTTCAAGGGCGACTTCCATCACCTTGTCTTCGGTGAGGCCATCGGCGGCCGGGATCATGACCTGGCCCAGACGGTCGAAGTTGCGGCGGGCGCTGCCTTGCTTGGCGAGTTCCGTGCCGTTCTTCTTGAAGACGTTGGAGACTTCGGCAGCGGCGCGGTTCTTGTTGTCCGTCAGCACGTTGACGACGATGGCGATACCGCCCTTGATGCCTTCGTAGGTGGCGTCGACAAGCGCGGCGGATTCAAGTTCGCCCGTGCCCTTCTTGATGGCGCGCTCAATATTGTCGTTCGGCATCTGGGCCGCTTTCGCCTTCGCGATCAGCGTGCGGAGCGTGGGGTTCGTGTTGGGATCGCCACCCTTCGCCTTCACGACGATGGTGATTTCCTTGCCGAGCTTCGAAAAGATTTTGCCTTTCTTCGCGTCCGCGGCGCCTTTCGCGCGCTTAATTGTCGCCCAGTGGCTGTGACCTGACATGATTCTACTCCTTACGATGAGCCTTTTGAGGTGAAAAGATTTCAAATATTCTATCAAACGTACGCGCTCTTTGCAAACGGAAGTCGC
>CAZTHR010000015.1:0-18804 GCA_964613265.1 uncultured Lentisphaeraceae bacterium
AAAAGTTAAAATGCCACTTGCGGCTTAATGAGCAATATGATAAACTACACACCGTCAACAACGGAGAAGAGTAGTCACATAACAAAGTGACGAAAGATCTTCGTAAACGTACGAACGAAATTCATGTAGCCCAAACGAAAAGAAGAAAGGAAAGAGAATGCAGAATCAATCCAAGAACGATTCGGGTTTTCCCGTTGAACTGGCGGCGGAGATGCTGGTGGGATTCAGGACAACGCTGCGCGGCTGTACGCATCCGAGGGTCGGCGAGATCGACGGACGTCGCTTCATTGCGAAGTGCGGAAGCTGGTCGGCGTATTCGAGCGATGAACACGTCCACAACGAGTTCGTGGCCGACAACCTTCTTCGGGCCGCCGGGCTCAACGTTCCGTTCTCCCGCGAGTACGGCGTCGATTTCGGCGACGGGCGCGGGCGGCAGACCGTGCGCCTTGCGGTCTACGACGACGCGCTCAAGCCGATCATGGACGTATGGAACGGGGCGGACGCAACGCTTCGCGCGAAGATTCGCGCACAGGTTGTCGCCGCATATCCCGTCCAGGCGCTCGTTGCCGGAATCGACACGTTCACCTACGACAACGTGAAGGTCGATCCGGAAGGCGGCCTCTGGTTCGTGGACAACGGGGCGAGCTTCGACTTCCGCGCCTGTGGCAAGCGCAAGGGGTGGTTCTGGGGGAGGGGCCGCGTGGACGATCCGCGAAGCGGCTACCTCTCGCTTGCAAAGCATCCCGACCAGTACGACCTGCGCCGCATCCTCGGCAATGTCGACGACGCGGAACTCTGGACGGCGGCGAAGAACTGCTCCTTCACGCGGCTCGTGTCGGAACTGCCCGACAGCCACCGGCGGCGGGAACTGGCTGACTACGCGGCCGCGCTTGAGGCGGCGGCAGGAATCTGAAACAACAACAAGAATCTGAAACAACAAGAAAGGAAAACGGACATGGACAGAAACAAGGCAAAGGGAATGCTGTGGGGACTCATCGTGGGCGACGCCTTCGGAAGCCCCATCCAATTCAGCAGCAAGGACGGCCATCCGTGGATCACGGAGATGGTGGAGTGTCCCGTGTTCAACCTTCCGGCCGGATACTGGACGGACGACGGTTCGATGGCGATGTGCATCATGGATTCGTACGTCCGCAAGGGCGTGTACGACTTGAAAGACATCGGGGACACGTTCGTGAAGTGGTTCATGGACGGCTATCTCTCGTCAATGGACGGCCGCTCGTTCGACGTCGGCGGCGCGACGGCGGACGCCTGCCGGAACATCGCGGTCCGGCGCCGGTACGTCAACGGGCACGAGGAGTCGCAGGGCAACGGCTCGATCATGCGCTTTGCGCCGTCGTACCTTCTCGCGCAGAAGGAGGGCGATCCGGCGAAGGTTCTGCACGCGATCAGCGACCTCACGCACAGCTCGAACAAGGTGCGCGAAGTCGTCGACCGGCTCGCCAAGGTTCTGGACGAGCACATGGCGGGCGTTCGCACGGCGGAGGTTTCGCCCTACAAGACGCGCGGGGAAGTGAACAACTCCGGCTGGGCGGTCTCGACGCTCGACGCCGCGCTCTGGGCGTTCAACACGACGGAGAGCTTCGAGGAGGGACTCGTCGCGGCCGTGAACCTGGGCGGCGATTCGGACACCATCGGCGCGGTTTTCGGACAGATTGCCGGCGCGTATTACGGCTTTGACGCCATCCCGGATCGCTGGGTGAAAGCGGTGAAGACGTGGGAGAAGGTCGATGCGCTGATCGCGCGGTTTCTCGACGCCGTGGAGGGGAACGACACGGCGGAACCCGAAGCGGCGACGTGCCCCTGAAAACATGGCAAAACAAGGAGAGAAGAACATGAAAGAACTGACCGACAACGACTACGCCGCGATCAACGCGGCGGCCGCCGCCGCCATCAAGAAATTCGCCGTCAAAGGGTGTGCTTACAGCCAATACAACCCGTTCCTGTTCGCGCTCGACATTTCGCGTTCCAACGGCGCGGCGAAAGCGGTCGGGTGCGCCAACGCCATTTTCCATGCGTTGGGCGTTCTTGACGATGCGCGCGATCTCGCGCTGGGCGAGGCTGACAGCCATTGCGCGCTCTGCGTTTCAGAAGACGGAAAGAGCTACACCGTTTTGTTCAACCATCCACGCGCCCTTGCGTTCAAACCGTCGGACGAGGAATACGCATTCACCATCAAGGCGTTCAGCGAACGCGAAGAGGCCGAGGCCGAAGCGGAGGAAGCCGAGATGAAAGCGCTCGTCGAGGGAATCCGGACTGGGAGGCTCAAATCGAAGAGCGCGGACGGCTATCTTGTGTTGGCGGGCGAATTCTACGACGCCATCGAGGCGGGCGAAAAGACCGTCGAATACCGGGACTTCACCGAATACAACATCAAGCGGACGATTGGCCTCAAGACCATCCGTTTCAGCCGTGGCTACGGATCGAAAGGCAAGCCGCCGAAGCAGATGCAATGGAAGGTCAAAAGCGTCGTGCTGATGGACGGCGACGAAAACACGTGCGATCCCTGCAACGTGCCGAAAGACTTCTGGCCCGTCACGATCGCGATCAAACTCGGTAGTCGAATCGGATAATGGGGCGTCGTCAACAAGGGTGTGAAAGGGACGGATGTCAGGAGGCCTACGACCGGACACGAAAGAACACGAAAGCTCTTCGGGACACGAAAAACTGCGAACCAGGTCGCTTGTCAGAGCAAATGCGACTAGTCCCATCTGTCACCTTCGAAACAAGTAATAATCTGGAGAGAATGCAACGTGGGGGTGTAAAGAATCGGTTTGTTTTGATAGAATAGGGGCATATGCACGACTACTTTGTGAAATGCGGATTCTTGGTCATCTCGACATGTCTTTTGGGCATTCTGTCGTTCCATGCGGAGGCTCGGGTGGAAATGGCTCAGAAGGTGTCGCTCGTCCAAGGCTGGAACGCCGTCTATCTTCGCGTCGGCCCGTCGGATCGGGCTGACGCTTTTTTTGCGGACTGGCCCGTGGACTGGGTGGCCGCCTACGACCCGGCGGCGTTCCAGGAGACGCGGCAGTATTCTGGCACGGATTCGTCGGAGGGTACGGTACGGACTGCATACAAGGTCTGGCGGCGCGGCGATCTCGGCGCCTCGTCACTCGTCGGCGTCCCTGGCAACGCAATCTACACGTGTTTTGCAACGAACGCCTGGACGAAAACGATCTATGGGACGCCGCTGGCGCCACGCCTTTCATGGCATCCGTGCGGCACGAACGCCGCCTTGAACCTTGTCGGGTTGTCCGTTGCCACCGGAAAGACGGTCACAGTTGCCAACTACTTTTCTGGGCTTGATTCCGGGGCGGCAACGTATTTTCGCTTCTGTGGCACGAACGTTGTCGCGCCCACGATGGGGATGGTCTGGAGCAGCGAGAGTTTCGTACAGGGCGAGGTGCTGGCCGTGGATGCCACGAAGGTGAGCGATTGGAGCGGCGTCCTCTACGTCTCGCCCGTCACGGGCGTGGACTTTGGAACAAATGCGTTTCCCTTGACGGTCAGCGTCCGTAACGACGGCGCGACGGCGCGGACGGTGAGCGTCGCGCTTTCGGCCGCGTTGCTTCCTGTTCTGGCGGACACACCGACTGTGCCGCAGGGGCTGATGCTTAAGGATGTCTCGGCCCAGCTTGACTCGCAGACGAACACCTGGACGTCGTTCATTCCGGACGTGCCGTTCTCGAAACGGTTGGCTGCGGGCGAGACGCTGGCGTTGAATCTGGCGCTTGACCGAACGCAGATGTCCGCCGTCGCAGGGATACGCTACGGGGCGTTGCTTTCATTCCGGGATGTCGACGGCGGCAGCGAGATGGAAGTGACGATTCCCATCGAGGCGACAAGTGATGGCGGCGTGGCGGCGGCACGTGCGTGGCCGAACGGCATCTGGCTGGCCTCGGCTGAACTTGACACCGTCACGCATTTCGGCGAAACGCAGGAAGTCTCGAACGAGGTCTTTTCCGTGTCGAACGTGATTGACGCGGTGACGGGCGAAACGACGGTCGTCACGAACTTTGATTATGAACTGTCCACGGTCGTCGAGACAAGCGACATTCCATCCGGTGGCAAGATGCCGGTACGTCTGCCGATGTACGTTGCTCGCGATGGTTCGATGTCGCTTCTGCAGCGCTTCCGTTACGGTTTTGATGAGGACGGCGGCCTTCACGTCTATTCCGGCGCGGTCACGAATCCGCCGGTGAAGCTGACGGGCGGACGGCGCATCTCCTCGTCCGTGTTGCCAGTGGACATGCCGGTCATTGTGTCGGAGGCTGGCTTGTTTGGCGCGAATGCGACGTTCCGGTTCACGGTGGCGGGCGATGCACGGTCGAACCCGATGCGCCATCCGTACCATCCGCAGCACGACGGCCTTGCAGGCGTGGCGTTTGAGAAGCCGGCGCCGTCCGGCGACGATCTGGAGAACTACGCGGGGACGGTGAAGCCGGAACTTTTCTCGATCACGAACGTGGTGGAGTTCGTGTGGGACGACGCATCCAAGGGCGCCGCGTGGAATCCGGAGGAGACACTGAGCGGGACGTTGAAATGGGAGTTCGGTGGGTTGCGGCACGAAGGGACGATTCGCGCCACCGGGCGCTTCACCATGCGCCGCATCACCAGTGCGCCTGTGGAGAAGTAATGGGATTATTTCGACAGGACTAAACGTCGATGTTGAGGACTTGTTAATCTTGTAAATCCGTTTAAAAGAAAATCGGAGGTAGACAATGAAGCAAATGATAATCGGGTTGCTGGCAATGCTCGTGGTCGGAACTGCGGGGGCGGCGTCGTTCTCGTATCAGGGTGTGCTGCGCAGTGCGACCGGAGGAAGCGTCGAACAGAAGAACCAGAATATCGCGTTCCGTCTGTACGATGGCGCGACGACGGACAACGCCCTGTGGGGACGCAGTGTGTCCGTTCTCCTGGACGACAACGGGCTCTTCAACGTGGAACTTTCTGATTCCTTCGGTTCGCCGATCGAAGGTCTTACGAACGCGCTTGACAGGATTATCGCGGAAAATGCCACCACCACGCTCTACATCGGCCTCACGGTCGACGGAAGTTCTGGCGAAATACGTCCGCGCCAAAAACTGCTCTCTGTGCCCAAGGCAAGTTTCGCCGAGGATGTGCAAATGGCCAAGAAGGACTTTTCTGTTCTCGGCACGGCGACGTTCATTGGCGATGTCCAGCACATGGGGAGCGTTGAAGTGAAGAACCAGCTCGTCGCAAAGACAATCTCTGTCGAAGACACGGCGACGGTGGTCAGAATGAAGGTGACGGACACGATGGATGTTTCTGGTTCAATCGCTCTTGCGAAGGGCGCGTCCATGACCGTCAACGGCACAAGTGCGCTTATTCCGTCGGGCGTCATTGTGATGTGGAGCGGGGCAGCCAATGCCATTCCTGAGGGCTGGGTGCTTTGCAACGGCTCCAACGGGACGCCGGATCTTCGCGACCGGTTCGTTATTGGCGCTGGCGGAGGCTATGCCGTAGGTGCCAAGGGTGGTGCGGAAAGCGTGACGCTCGCAATCGACCAGATGCCGAAACATGATCACAAGTACGTGGGTGATGATGAACTTGAAAACACGTATCCGTACAAAGATTATGCTGACAAGAAGGCAACATCCACTGGCATGAAGTACGATGCCTCCAGCACGACAGGTAGTAAAGGCGGTCCGAAATACTATTACACCTCCCCTGTCGGCGAAGGCAAATCGCACGAAAACCGTCCTCCCTACTACGCACTTTGCTTCATCATGAAGAAATGAAGTCGGCGCGATGTCGCGATACACGTTGAAGGAGGCCTTCAATGAAAGATAGATGGACACGACGGTTTTATGCCTTGGCGCTCGGTGGCGCACTGGCGGCGGCGAACATCGTCTGCGCAGGTGAACCGACATACACGCTCGGTACGCCGCAGCCTGCCACGGTTCATGACACAACGGACGAAGCGCAGAACGCATGGTTGGCGTCAAATGCCGTTTTCGTGGCGACGACCGGATTCGCGACGTTCACCAACGCAATTTCTGATCTTACACACGCCGGAGGCGTCCGCTATTCGCTCCGCACGGCAGAAGCCGGTTTCAGCTGGGAACGTTCGAAGCCGGAATACTATCTCTCCGACCGTATCGATGCGCCGGAGAATGTGGACTGGAACGCGACATACGATCTCTGGGCGGAGGCGCAGACGAATGGTTCATCTGGTTTCCTGTTCAATCCGTCGCAGAAGGAACCCTGCGTTTATGCCATTGCCGGCGGTAGCCAGACTTTTAACTGGGTGCTAAAGGATGGGACGACGAACACGATGACGTATGTTGTGGCCACTTCGTGTTCGGAACGTCCGAAGCGGATCTTCTGGACGGATTCGCCATGGAACGGGCCGAAGATTTCGCTGGACGGTAAGTTCGTGCGCTTCATGGGCAATGACGAACTGCTAACGCTCCGTTACGGTGTGGAGACGAATCTGACGGGCGGCATCTCGATGGTGACGTCCAACAAGGTTGTCAGTGGACTTTACATCGATCCACAAGCGCATGTGTTGTGTGCGGCAGGGCAGCTTTCCGGCCAGTGCGTGATGGTGTACTACGACACCGGTAGCTACGCGAACATCCTCTCTGTACAGGTTGTCGAGGTGTGTGAACCAAAGGCCATTGACCGAAATGCCACCATTGGTACAGAAATACAGCCAGATGGACAAGGGTACGGAATCACGGGGTTCACCGCAAATGTCCATGAGGGCCTCGCCGATCCGGGCGACAACCGGGGGCCTTACTTCTATCAGCACAAGGGCATGTATTCATACAGCGCGAAGAACGGTGCCGTGTTCCCCTTGCGTACGACAGAAGAGAAAACAAAAGCCCGCGCCACCGTGTACTGGATGGAACAGGACGACATGGGCGTGTCTTGGCCGTTCGAATTCGACCAATACACAATTAGCTGGCCCAAAGACGCCGCAGTTTTCGTGCGCGGCGATGTAAACGGCGATCCCGGTCTACCGATTTACATTTCCAAGGACTATACCGCCACACTGTGCGACTTCCAGGAACCGAGCGACCATGCCGTGGCAGTGACGGGGGAGAATGCGTTCAGTACGAAGGGTGCGGGATGGTCGATGCTCAAACTGACGGCAGATGACAACATTTGGTTTTTGCCGATTCATTCCGTCCTCCGCAGTGATACGAACTATTACACGCTTGCGTCCGTTGGTATCCCCGTTGGACACGAGTTTTGCATTCGCGCCGGTACGCGTTCTGGCGTCGCCGGCTCCCATTTCTTTGCCGCGACAGAAGACGTGCCGGGCTACATCTATCCCGCAACGTCCACTTCGCTATACGATGCCCGGCTCTATCGGGAACGCACGTCGGTCGATGAGGATTCGACGTCGTCCATGACGAACACGACCGCTGATTCATCGTCCGTTTCCACGAATGTGTTCCCCTCTACGATCTACGCTATCGGCGAAGGCGCATCAGGCAGCAACACCATCGAGGTGTGGTGGAGCAAACGCTATCAAAAAGACGATATGCCCACCGCGATCGACATTCCCGTTTTGCCGCAGGTGTATCGTCCCTTCTGGTCTGATGTCGATGAGGCTCCGCAGATCGTCATCGCCTCTCAGCGCGGAAGCGCGAACGAGATGATTTATGCGCAGTACGGCGCGGCGCGTTTCGATTGTGCAGACGGTCAGAGTTCGGGCCTTGCCCTGGCCAACAGGCGCTACTTCCCGTCCGGCGCCGGTACGGTTTCGTTCTGGACGCGTACGGCCGACACGCCACTGGACGCGAACGCGGCGGACGATTCTCGGTGCAGTCTACTGGCGCTCGACCTCAATTCGACAAACTCCACGGCGGCCTTGGCCATGTTCATTGATTCTGACATGAATGTGGTTGTGACGTTCAGCGGCGCCACCGGAATCGTCGCTCCGTTGCCGAACAAGACCGTGAACGACTGGACGCACATGGCCGTGGCGTTTACGGAAGGTTCCGCGACGCTTTACCTTGACGGTACGGCGGCAGGTTTCACGAATGGCGTGAACACCACACGGCTTCAGGGCTATTTGTCCGGCAACGTGGTGGGGAACGTGGATGCCCCTTGGCTTCGACGCTACCATTTCGGTACTGCGACGGACGAGAATGCAAATGTTGGGAATGGACTTGACGTCGCCCAAGGTCGGGAGATTGCGGAAATCGTGTTCCTGTCGCGAATGTTGTCCGGGGATGAAATCGCCGAGGCGCGGCATCGGCCGCTGGACGGTGGCGAGGCGAACGTTACCGGCTACTACTCCTTCCGTGAGGGAGAGGATCTCGTTGGCGCATTCCAGTCGTCTGTGCTGGACGTCCGCTCTTTCCGCGACCGTGTGCATGGCGAGACGTGCCTCGCGCTCAACGTCCTGCTCGACATCCCCGGTGCGCCGCTGCGCGGTACGGGCGTCATCCAGTCCGACTCCACGCCGAGCCTGTACTACGAGAACGATTCGACGAAGGTCGGATACAACCCGAATGAGGAACACGCATTCGTGCGTTCGGGTTCCGGCGGCTATGTGGCGTGGGCGCTGCGGACGGATCTCAACACGACAAACTCGTCTTTGCCAGGCGTATTTGTCGAGTATGAGCGCAACGGGAAGGCGAAGCTTCAGTTCTTCCATGTGCTTCTGACGAACGAAACATGGTCGGTTCTGGCTGATGTCTGCACGGCCGGCGCGATTCTGCCGGGGCCGCATCCGTTCGACTTCTTCGACAACCCGTGGCTTGCGGAGACGCACTGGGACGTAAGCACAAACGCGCCCGCGAAGGGCGTGGGTTATCGAGACCGAAAAGGGCAGATCTGGGCGCGTAGCGCCGGAACGCTGCCGATGTACATGTACTACGCGATGCAGGATGGATTCTGGTTTCCGCAGTTGACGGAACAGCCTGCTGTCGGTACGGCGATTCCCTGGTTGTCGATGTTGGACAGCACGACGCAAAGCGCTGATCCGCTGACGCGCCCGCCCGCCGCGTGGACGTGGACGGTCAACTGGCCGGACGCCGTGCCGGAGATGAAGATCGGGCAGACGCTGACCGTCGCGGCGGACGGACTTCCCGAAGTGTGGAACGCAAAGTCGGTGGGCGTTGTGTTTCCTGATCCCGAAGACACGCAGAAGGTCGTGAAACTGACCGACCCTACGGTGATGCAGAGCGTTCCGTTTGAGTATTCCAAACTGGCCGAACTTGGTCTGACGACGGACAACAACGGTGGCCTTGCCTACAAGGGCGGGAAGTACTATTTTACCGATCTGCCGCCACATCTGTCGAGCCGTCTCTATCTCGATGCGACGAACAACAAGCTCTGCTTTATCGGCGTACGCGAGACATCCGCCGCCGGCGTGAGCATCCTCTATCCGAACGTCCTATCCGATTTGGAGCGTAACAAGGTTCTGTCACTTGCGAGAACCACGGGGGCGGCCTATGCGGACTGGGCGAATGTGGTAAATGCGCTTGCGACCGCTCCGGTGGAGCCGAACGTCGTGTCGCGACGCGGCGCGGAAATCAGTACGGAATATTCGCCCGTTGACCACTATGCGTTGACGGCGATGGGCGGCACGAACTACGTGGTGCTGATCGAGAACGATGCGACGAACAGGACGATGGGCGTGACGGACGGCGATCCGATTTCAATGCACGTCCTCAAGGTCGTGCCGGAATACTACACCGGACGTGTCGTGACGCGGGAGGACGAGGTGAACCTCCTCTCGCAGCAGCTGTCCGTGCTTTACACGGAGGCGTTTGCGGGCGATGCGGACGACTTCATCTTCGAGTGGCGCAAGGCTTCACCGAACATGGACGGCACGGTGCCGGACAACTACGACAACACGGACGTCTATAGGCGGAAATACGATCCAGACATGAACGTCGACGAGGCGCGTGGCAACGTGCGTCTCACGATTGGCGAACAGGGTGACACGCTCGCCAACATGGTGAACGCCTACTGGATTTGCCGCTATCGTGCGAAGGACAGTACCGTTCCCGCATGGAACGTGATGGGTGACCGCTGGAGCGCGTGGTGTGCGCCGCCTGCGCTCGCCGAAGGCTGGGTGCAGCGCGTCCTCAACAACGTCACGCCGTTCAACCAACGCATGACGGATCTCTACAACAACGCCGCCGAGACCGCAGTCTCCATGATCCAGCAGGCCGGCGGGCCGTATCAGGGCGATGTCGCGCTCAACCAGGACAACCTGACGTCCGTGGGCCTCATCCAGCTTTACGAGACGATCCTCAACAAGGCCGAATCGCTTTCCGTCTCGATGGGCATCAATGACACGGATGCAAACAAGCAGCTGCTGCTCGCGGTGGAGCGTCTGCAGGATCTCTACACCGTCCTTGGCGACGAGGCGTACACGGACGCGAAGAACCCGACGATCGGCTTTGGCTCGAACAAGGCCGTCGGCGGCGGCACGACGACCGAGGTGGACTACAGTTCCGAAAGTTCGTCGCTCTTCTGCTTCGACAACCAGGTGTCATCGCTTCTCGACGAGGAGCTGGCGCTGTTGCGCGGACGCACGGGCGAAAGCGCACCGTCCACGCAGCTCGCGCCGTACTACAACCGTCTCGTCTGGAACTTCACCAAGGGTATCACGGCGGGCGAAGTGGCGTATGCTGTCAACTACAACATCGAAGGAACGGAGACGGTTGCGTTGAGCGAGGAGCAGGCCGCCATTCTCTACCCGCAGGGGCATGGCGATGCGTACGGACACTACCTCAGCGCGTTGAAGGGCTGGTATCGCCTGATGCGCAATCCGAACTTCTCGTGGCCCGTTGCGCAGGGCGAGATGGTCGTGGCCGATTCGACCGTGAACGTGGACTACTACGAAGAGGCGAAGTTCGCGACGGCGGCGGCGAATCTCGCGAAGGTCGCAGCGGAGGTCACGGATCTCACCGCCCGCAAGGCGTGGCGCGACAACGGCGGCAACGCCGGGACTGGCTACTTGGACGCGAAGGATGGCCGTGCGTTCGGCTACGGCGACTGGGCGAACAGGGGTGGCTACGGGGCGCTCGTCAACTGGGTCGCCGCGAACTCGCTTCTCCCAGTGGACGCCACGACGCTCGACGATGAGGCGTTCGACGCTGCGTTCTCGGACGGTGCGCTCACACGCATCGACCGCGGCACGGTGGATGAGCTTGCGGAGATCTGCGATCACGCGAAAACCATCCAGCGCATTGAAGACCAGCTCGACATCGGACTGAATCCGCTGGGTCTTTCCGACAGCGCGATTCCGTTCGACATCACGCCCATCGGCGCGTCTGACGGCACGAAGACACATTTTGAGCAGATCCGCGAACGCGCCGGCACGGCGCTCGCGAACGCTCGCGCCGTCCTCGACCGCGCACAGGAGCAGTCGAACCGCCTCCGTATGATCCAGGAGGCGAACGACAGCTACTCGGATTCGATTGCCGCCGAGGAGGCCGCCTACACGAAACAACTCATCGGCTACTATGGAAGGCCGTACTCTGACGACATCGGCCCTGGCAAGACGTACGTGCAGGGTTATGACGGCCCGGATCTCATCCACTACGCTTGGATGGATCTTTCGCGTTTCGGATTGACATCGGTCGAGGATGCCATTGCTGTCACAGCGGTCAAGTACGGCGGACTGGCGTCGAAGATTGCGCTTGTGACGGTCAAAGACCAGCTCAACAACTACTCGACGAATCATCTCGCCTACGAAATGTCGGCGTCTGGTCTCGTCGTGAAACCGTCGTCCATTACGGGCACGCGCACGGCACAGGGGTCGATCCAGGAAAAGTACGCGGATTTCTTGATGCAGTACATCGCCGTCAAGCAGGCCCTTGGCTCATATGACTACGCGGTTGGTGCGCTGGAGACGGAATTAGAGTATGCATCATGGATGACAGGTGTGCAGACGGTTCTTTGGGTCGCGCAAGAAGCATTGATTATTTATAAAGGCGTCGTGGCGGGAATTAAGAGTTCACTCAAAACCGCACTTAATTCCGTTGAAACTGTTGCAACCATTAGCATGGCTTCGATGAGTGCCGTTGTAGACGGCACGCCGAAGATAACGGGTGCGGGTATGACGGTCAATATTGATCCAAGTGCAGTTGTTGCGGCCACTGTTGGATCTGTGAAGGTGGCTACAACAGCGACAAGTTCCGCTGCAAAAACTTCAGCGCAAGCCACGAGTGCATTGCTCGATCTTATCACCGCAGAATGCGAGAAGGCCGTTGCGTTGGCCCAGAACGTCGTCTCCTATTACACGGCGACCCGTGCGCTCGTCGAAACCGTGAAGGCAAAGGTTTCCGCCGTCAACAGTGCGCACAACACGCTCTGGACGGCGATGACGAAGTTGAATGAATGCGTGGATGCATTCAATGCCGAAGTGGCGAACGCCGAGACGGTTCTGGCGATGCGTGAGGCTGTGCGGAAAAAGCAGGTGAATCTCATCTCGCAGGCGCGGTACAACGATATGCTGTTCCGCCAGCTGAAGAACGAGTCGCTGGCGCGGTATCAGACGTCCTTCGACCTTGCGCAGAAGTATGCGTTCCTTGCGGCGCAGGCGTACGACTACGAGACCGCGCTGCTCTCGACCGACTCCGCCGCCGGTGATGCGTTCAAGGCGAAGATCATTGGTTCGCGTTCGCTTGGCGCATTCGACGCGAACGGCAAGCCGGTTGTCGGCACCATGGGCGACACGGGGCTTGCGGGGCTGCTGGCGCAGCTCGACGCCAACTGGCTTGCCCTGAAGCCGCGCCTCGGCATCAACAACCCGCAGCCTTACGCGACATGGTTCTCGCTCCGGAGTGAATGCTTCCGCATCCTTCCCGATGCGACGGGCGATGCGGCATGGGCGAAGGAGCTTGCGAAATACTGGGTGGACGACATTTCGTCTAACGCCGAATTCATCCGCCACTGCCAGCCGTTCCAGAGCCAGTTCGGCCTTGCGGCGAAGGAGCCGGGACTGATCATTCCGTTCGAAACGACGATCGACTTCGCGAAGAACCTCTTTGGAAACGACCTCGCGGGCGGCGATTCGAGCTATGACTCCACATGGTACGCCACGCGCATCGCGGCGGCGGGGCTGTGGTTCGACGGCTATAACGGCAAGGCGAACGGCTATGCGGGCGCCGCGCAGCTCGCGGCCACGCCCGTTGCATATCTCGTACCGGTTGGATTCGACTGTATGCGCGTGCCGGGTCTCGATGACGGCACGATCATGCGCTTCGACGTTTCCGACCAGGTGATCGCCGCGCCGTATGCGATCGGGTCGTCGCACCTTGACGACGTGACGTGGTATCCGTCCGCGTCGCAGGGCGACCTGGCGGGCGCGGACACGACGGCGCGAATCCGCCGCCATCCGTCCTTCCGCGCCTACTTCGACGCAACGGGCGGCGAGCCGACGGACGCTGCGCTCGACTGCACACGTCTTGCCGGACGCAGCGTGTGGAACACGCGGTGGCTGCTCGTCATCCCCGGCGGCGGGATGAACGCCGATCGCGACAAGGCTCTTTCGATTTTCGTCAACGGTTCAGACCAGAACCGCGACGGAAAAATCGATCTCACGCCCGTCCGTGACATACGCATCGGTTTCAGAACGTATTCGAATTCGGGGAACTGAGGGGGCATTCAACATGATACGCAAACAAAAACAGCTCATGACATTGGTTGCCGCGCTCGTCGTGCTGCCGCTTGCCGCCGTTGTGAAAACGCAAACGCCGCTTGCGCTGGCGCCGTTCACGTTCGCGGGGCGCATCGTCGATTACGCGCACGTCGCCTATGATGCAGATGCCTCCGTTGAGGTGCGCGTCAAGAACGCCGCCGGCACGCTGTTGGCGAAAACAACCACGGCCACAGGCGGCGCGACGGCCTACAACTATGTTATCGACGTGCCAGTCTCCTCGCAGGCGCTGGCGGGGCACGCGATTGTCGGCGAAGCCGTCTCGTTCGAGTTCGTCGATCCGTCGGGCGTCGTTTACGCGGGGCTTGCGGCGACGACGAACGCCACGGTTGGATTGCCGGGGGCGCTCAAGCGGCTTGACGTCGTACTTGCGACGGATTCGAACAACGACGGCGTCGCCGACGAATATGAGGAAAGTCTGGCCTATCTGATGTGGATAAACGGCATTGAGGGCGACTACGACGCAACCGAAGACTACGATGGTGACGGACAGTCCAACTACGCCGAATACATTGCCGGTACGAATCCTTTTGATGCCACGGACAAGTTCTCCATTCGTCAGATGGCCATGGACGAGGACATTGACGACTTTATCGCGTTGCGTGTACCGGTCAGTAGCGGACGGAGCTATACGGTGATGACAACGACGGAACTGAATCCCGCGGAGTGGCAGTCCGTATCGTTTACGCTCGATCCAGCCGTTACGCCGTCTGCGACGCACCTGAATACGGGCGCGAGCGAATCTGGATACAAGACGATCTTTGTGCCGAAGGAAGGCACACACCGCTTCTACAAAGTCAACGTCGAATAGCATCAACCGAGCCAGCGTCGAACTGAAAGCATGATGTGCGATTTATGACGTTCCTGGGGTGGTCGGCATAGAGTGTCCCCGCGACGCAGTTTTGCTATAATCTTTTTGCAAACTCATAACACTTGTATAACTGTATGTTAATTAAACGGAGAAGGTCGATGAACGGAAAAATGTTGTGCGCCGCGCTGGTCGCGGCGGGCGTGTGGTGCGTGGACGCGAAGGTCGAACTGGGCGTGCCGTTTACGGACGGCGTCGTGCTGCAGCGCGGGCGTGAAGTTCCCGTGTGGGGCACGGCCGACGCGGGCGAGAAGGTGACGGTGACGTTCGGGGCGCAGTGCGTCGCGACGACGGCCGGCGCGGACGGCGCGTGGTGCGTGAAACTTGCGCCGATGGCGGCATCGTGCACGGGGCGCGTCCTCAAGGCGAACGACGCCGAGGCGAAGGACGTCCTCGTGGGCGAGGTCTGGTTCTGCGCGGGGCAGTCCAACACGGAACTGCCGCTCTGCGGGGGCAATCCGCATTTCCGCGATGCGAAGGGCGCGTTGCGCGCGATGATGACGCGCAAGCCGCTCGTGCGTTTCTGCCACCAGAGCAACTACAAGACGTCCGTCACGCCGAAGAAGGCGCCGGCGAAGCCCGTCGAATGGAAGGCGTTTACGCCCGAAAACCTGTTGCACGGCAGCAGCTTCTCCGCGATGGGCGTCTACTTCGCGCTCGAACTCCACAACGCAATCGGCGTACCCGTCGGCATCGTCGGCACGTACTGGGGCGGGACGCGCGTTGAGCCGTGGACGCCCGCGAGCGGATTCGCGACCGTGCCGTCGTGCGCGGCGGAGGGGACGCGCGAACTCTTCGACGCGGCAACGTTCAACGCGCAGAAAAACGCGAAGAAGACGCCGTTCGGCAATGTCCAGGAACAGCCGCGCGTTCTGTGGAACGAGATGGTCGCGCCGTGGACGCCGTTCGCGATCAAGGGCTTCATCTGGTATCAGGGCTGCTCGAACGCGGGCGAAGGGCACGGCTATGCCGCGAAGATGCACGCGCTCTACAACGGCTGGGCGAAGGAGTTCCGCAATCCCGACCTCAAGCTCTATTTCGTCCAGCTCGCGCCGTGGGGCTATGAGAAGATCGCGGCGATCCAGGAAGGGCAGGCGATCTTCGCCGCCGCCGAGAAGAACGCGGGCATGGCGGTCATCAACGACCGTGGCAACTTGGCGGACATCCATCCGAACGACAAGGAAACGGTTGGTATGCGCCTGGCCGCGCTCGCGCTCAAGCGCGACTACGGTTTCGCCGACATCAAAGCCGATTCGCCCACGCTGAAGAGCTGGAAGATCGAGGGCGACAAGTTCATCCTCTCCTTCAACGACGCCGAAGGCTGGTCGCTCTACAATCCCGACTGGTCGGTTGCGAACGGTTTTGAAATCGCCGGCGCGGACGGCAAATTCGTCCCCGCGAAGATCGACAACCTCAAGGTCAAGGCGACGCGGCCCTATCAGAGCAACGGCATTATCGAAGGGTGCGATCTCGTCATCCGCGCGGATGGCGTGGCCGAGCCGAAGAAACTCCGCTACCTCTTCTCGCGTCCGTGGTTCGGCTCGCTCTACAACGAGGCGGGGCTGCCGCTCGGCGCGTTCCACATTGGCGACTGACGTCGGTCGAAGCCGCCGTTGGGCACAGAAATCGAATCTTGGAGTCGAATATGAAAAAAAGCTTCTCTCTCCTGCTGTGCCTGGCGGGGCTGGCGTGTGGCGCGGCGGATGAAACCACGTACGCGCCGGAGACGGCGTCGCGGGCGGAGCGTTTCGCGAACCCGCCCGCCTCGGCGCGGATTCTCCCGCTCGCCCACGGCCGTGCGAACGATCTCACGAAAGCCGACGCGGAGATGGCGGCGTTGAAGGCTGCCGGGTTTGGCGGGTTTGGCGGGAATGTGAATTTCGACAAGTATCTCGACGATCCGGCGAGTTGGCGGACGTTCCGCCACACGGTTGAAAAGGCCCATGCGCTCGGCATGAGCCTCTGGCTCTACGACGAGAAGGGGTATCCCAGCGCGACGGCGGGCGGCAAGACGCTCGAAGGCCATCCCGAATGGCAGGCGCGGGCGTACCTCGTCGCCGTCACGAACGTGCCCAAGGACAGTACGGCTCTTCCGCCCGCGCCGCCCGGCCGGCCTGTCGCGACGATTCGCCGCCCGTCGGCGGACGGCGCGTCGCAGACGGTCTACGTCGTGACGGATGACTTCATCCACGAGGGCACGCACATCTCCGTGTCTGTGAGCCATTACAAATACGCCTATCCGAATCTGTTGATGGCGGAACCCACGGCCCGCTTCATCGAACTCACCCACGACGCCTACAAGCGCGAACTTGGGCCGGCGCTCGCCTATTTCACCTCGACGTTCACGGACGAGCCGTCGCTCATGACGCATTGGATGAAGCCCATGCCGTATCTTTGTCTGCCCGTCAGCGACGAACTGCTGGCGGCCTATCGGGCGGCCGCCGGCCATCCGCTCGTCGAGGACGTCCCCGACCTCGTGGCGGGCGAGCCCGTCGGCGCCGTCGCCGCAAAACGCCATCGGTTCTGGTCGATGGTGGGCGACCGCGTGGCGCGGAACTATACGGGGCAGTTGACGCGCTGGGCGACGGCGAACGGACTGCTCTCCGGCGGGCATCTCCTGGCCGAGGAGGAGCTTGTCGCCCATGTGTCGTTGTATGGCGATTTCTTCAAAGTTCTGCGCGGTCTTTCGGCGCCGAGCTGTGACCTTCTGACGAGCGTTCCCGCGCGGGTGCCGTGGATCACGCCGCTTCTTGTGGGCAGCGCGGGCGAGTTGAACGGGGCGCGGCGCGTGATGAGCGAGGCGAGCGACCACTGCGAGAGGTATCGTCCGAAAGGGGATTCCCGGCCCGTCTACCAGGTGGGCGTCCGTGAGGTCGTCGGGTCGCTCAACCGCCAGATCTGGGGCGGGGTGAACACGTTCACGAGCTACTATCGTTGGCAACGGTTCTCAACGGCGGAGAAACGTGCGATCAATGCGGAGATCGGCCGGACGATCACGCTCCTGTCGGAAGGGCGTTCCGCCGCCGAAATCGCGCTCCTTTATCCAAGCGATGCGTTGCAGGCCGGTTGCGAGCCGCGTCTGAAAGGCGCCGGCGGGCGTGGGGCGCAGCGGACGGCGGGGTTCGTCTCGACGGCGGGCAACGCGCTTTTCCATGCGAACCGTACGTTCATGTTCGTGGATGCGGACACGCTGGCCGCTGCGACGGTGGCGGACGGACAGCTCGTCTCCGGGCCGTTGCGCTGGCGGACGGTCGTACTGCCGGGCGTGACGACGCTGGCGCGGGACGCGGTGCGCAAGCTGGATGCGTTCCGCCGGGCGGGCGGTCTCGTCATCGCGCTGGGCGACCGCCCCGTCAATTCCACGACGGCGTTTCCGGACGACGAGGTGGTGCGTCTGACGGCGGACTGGACGTTTCTGCCCGCCGACCAGGCGGGATTGCTGGCCGACTTCTTGGATGTCGCGCATCCGCCCGTCCTGCGTGTCTTGGCCGGCGAAACGGGGGTGTTGCGGACTGCGCACCGGCGAACGGCGCAGGGTGACGTCTTCTTCGTCCTGAACGATTCCGGGGCGACGTGGAGCGGCGCCGTGGCGATCGACGGATCGCCCGACGTGACGGTGTGGAATCCGCGCGTAGGCCTTTCGTCGTCTACGTCGGGCGCGGCCGTGCCGCTCGATCTGCCGCCGTACGGCGCCCTGTTGCTGACCACGCCGACGCCCGTGACGGGACGTGTTGCATCACCCGCGCACGGCGCGTTCAAACCTCGGTTCGTGCCGTTCACCGTCACGCCGCAGGAGGTCACGCTCAGCAAGGGGACGTTCGTCTCTGGCGCGGCGACGCCGGGCGTGGAGGGGTGGTATCGCGTGGACACGACGCTGACGAAAGGGAACGTGGACACGTTCGCGTTTCTCCAGCGGCGGTACGCCCGCGCACCGTTTTCCGCGCGGGCGAAAGGCGTTGGCTTCTCCGTGCGCGTTCCCGCATCGACGGGCGGACAGGCGATGTACGGCATCTTCCTGCGGACGCGGGACGGGACGCTTTGGTATGCGCGGGGCGGCGTGTCCCTGTCGGAGAAGGGTACGACGGAGGTGTCGGCGGCGTTCAATGCGTTCGGCGTCCATGGCAAGGGCGGTACGACGGGGCGGCTTGATCCGAGCGAAATCGTCCAGATCAATTTCGGCTACGGGGGCTATTTCGGCCAGGCGGGCGAGAAAGTCGTCTTCGAGGTCTCCGCGCCCCGTTCGCTGGAACTCTGA
>CAZTHR010000016.1:0-18375 GCA_964613265.1 uncultured Lentisphaeraceae bacterium
CACGCTTGACATGGACTTGCCCGCCGACAACAACGGCGTCCGCCAGATCAACGCCTACGACTTCCTGCTCGAAAACGGATGAGGCGGAACGGTTGGCAATTCACCCAACTGGGAAGTCATACATCATACATCAACGTGGAAATCACGGAAGTTGACGGCGGACAGACCGTTCGAGAATGCCATGCCATCACCGTCGTAGATGACGGTCGGGTTGATGCTTTCGGCCTGGTTTCGGAAAAACGGAGAAGATTGTTGGCAAATTCGGGACGATAGGTTGCGGCGGACTTGATTTCAATCGGCCGCAGACAACGCCCCGCCTTGGAGATCACGTCGATTTCAAAACCCTTTTCCGTACGAAGCATAAACAGTCCGGCATCGCGTCCCATGTTCAGCCGTTGTTTCCGCAAATCCGCCACGACCATGTTTTCAAAGAGATTTCCGCGCAAAGGATCACGCGACATCTGAACGGCGTTCTCAATCCCGAGCAACATACTGGCGAGTCCCACATCGGTGAAATAGAATTTGGGATTTCCGCCCTTGCAAAATTCCCGGCGGCGGGGGTTGACGGCGGGCGGAGATTATGGCATACTATCCCCCACATCGCACCCGTGGTGAAATTGGCATACACGCAAGATTCAGGTTCTTGTGCCGCAAGGTGTGTGGGTTCGACTCCCACCGGGTGCACCAGACTGGCCCCCTCGTCTATCGGCTAGGACATTAGGTTCTCATCCTAAGAAGAGGAGTTCGACTCTCCTGGGGGCTGCCAATCGATTCGATTTCAGCGCATTAAGCGGTTCGAGGGTTCAGGCATGAGAAGTTTCCTTGCGGGTTTCGGACGAGTCCTGAAATATTTTTTCCTCTTCCTTTTTGTTGTGTTCCTCATCGCCCTCGGCGCATTGCTCTTCTGCGAACAGGAAATTCCCTCGTCCCTTCTGCGGTACGCGACGGACAAACTGTCGGCGGGCGGGTTCGTCGTCCACGTGGAATCCGCCTCTTTCCACTTCATCCATGGTGTCACGTTGCGAAACATTCGCATCCTCGACGCGGCACGGCCGCACGCGGCGCCCGTGATCGCGGCCCGGCGCGTCGCCCTCGAACTGAACCTGACGCGCCTTCCGTGGGCGTGGGAACGGATGCTCCGGCGTGTGACCATCGACCGGCTCGTCTACCCGCGCCTCCCCGAAGGCTACTACATCCCCGATTCAATCGAATTTCCCGGCCAGCCGGACTTCCAGGAGAAGGACGAACCGCTTCTCTTTCAGATGGTGCGCATCCATCCGTTTAGCGTCCGACTGGAAAATCCCGACATCCTTGGCGTCACGCCGAAGTTCGTCGACATCAAGAAAGTCGAGTTCACGCAAGAGACGATGACGGCACGGGGTCTTCACCTCCAGTGGCGGGATGCGGACGTTCTCATGGCACTCGATGGCGGGATGGAACTCGACGTCGGCCGTCAGCTCGTCTGCGGCCGCGTGGACGGCCAGGCGCGGCCGCAGAACATCGTACCCATGTTGCAGACAATCGACATCACCAACGCCATCCCTTTCATCGAGGACTTCACCTACATCGAGCAGCCCGTTGACGCGACATGCAAGTTCAACGTCAATCTGCGCAACAACGATCTCAACATCTACCTCAAACTCCACCCGCGCGGCGGCCGCTACAACAACGTCCCCCTCAACGGCGTCGCCGGCGAACTCGACATCCGCGTTTTCGTACGCGACACATTCCAGAATGCGGACATCAAAATCGGCCCTCTCGATGCGCAACTGGCGGACGGCACGTCGATGGACGGTACGGTCTACTACCGAAATACGAACGACATCGGCTACGTGGACTTCGACGTACGATCCGCCACCTCGCTTTCCAACGCGCTCGCCGTGGCGGATGTCATGAACGATGGGACGCTCGACTGCCTCGTACCGGAAACGACGCCGCGCCTTTCGCTCAATGGGCGACTGGCCGTCAACCCCGCCCACGCCCGTCTCAACGACTTGCACGGGACTGTCGCGTTTGAAAAAGGCACGCTCTTCGGCATTCCCCTCCGTAACGCCGCCGCCGCGTTTCATCTGAAGGACACGGACATCACGTTCGCAAACGCCCGCGCCGAAGGGCCGCACGGCGGCACGTTGACCGGTTCGGCCCGCTTGTCCATCCCCGACTTCAAACAAGACCATGCCACCTACTCCGTATCGATCACGGGCGGCGACTTGCCGTTGAAGGATCTCGCCGACATCTTCGCGTTCGACATCGGCGACCGGCATGGTCACGTTGCGGGCACCGTCACGCTCGCCGGCCCGCTCCGAGGCGACAGCCTCGATCAACTCAACGGACGCGGGCACGTCACGTGTGCGGAGGGTTATCTGGCTCAACTGAAAATCTTTTCCGAACTCACCGCCACGCTCGCCAAATACGTTCCCGGCCTCCCCCTCGTCGTCAACCAGTCGCAGGCCAGCCTCGACTTCACCATCAGCAACGGCGTGTTCCGCACGTCGAACATCCTCATCGACGGCAAGGTCTTCTCCATCCATGCGTCCGGTTCCTACGACCTCCCTCGCGACCATCTCGATTTGAAGGCGAATGTCTCGTTCACCAAACCCGACGAGTGGTACACGCAAATCACCATGCCGATTTCATGGTCTGTCGCACACCTCTCCAAACTCCTCTTCGAGTTCCGCATCGAAGGTCCGTTGGAAAATCCCTCCACGACCTACAACAAGCAGAAGTTTACAGACTGGCTGAAGATGAAGAAATGAGCCGCGCCGCGTCCGCGTCCCGCGCAATCTGGCGTTGGAGTTCCGTCAACGACGCAAACGTCCGCTCCGGCCGTAGGTACTTCAAGAACGTGACCGCGAGCGTCCGTCTGGCGGAAACGTCCGCCGCCGCCAACAGGTGGACTTCCAGGACGGGTTCCGGCCAAGCCCGCGTTCCGAGCGTCGGCGCGACGCCGAAGTTCGCCACGCCGCGTCCAAAATCTGTTTCAACCGCATAGACGCCGCGTGGCGGGCAAATCCGTTCCGCCGTCCAGCGAACATTGAGCGTGGGCGTGCCCAACGTGCGCCCTAAGCCCTTGCCGGAAAAGACTTCGCCCGCGACGCGCCACGGATGCCCCAACATCGCGGTGGCGGCCGCCATGTCACCCGCCGCAATCGCCCGACGAATGCGCGTAGAGGAAACGGGTTCGCCGTTCTGTACGACGAACGGAACGGTCTCGACGGCAAACCCTCGCGCCCGCAGAAAATCCGCCGTTCCCACACCGCCCCTGCCAAACGTCCAGTTCGGCCCACAACAAATCGTCTCCAAATCGGGAAATTGATGCCGTAGCCAGTCGGCGAAAGCCTCGGCCGATTCCTCGGCCAGCGCAGGCGTGAAGTCAAGCGCACGGACGTGCGACACAAGATGCGCCAAAGCGTCGAGACGTTCCGACGCCGTCATGAGGAGGCGCGGCGCACGGGCGGGCGCGAAAACCGTGGCGGGATGGTTGCGAAACGTCAACGCCGCGTCGGCCGACGCAAGGATACGCCGATGGCCCAGATGAACGCCGTCAAAAAAACCGACGGCCAACCGCATCACACACGCGCTCCCATGCGCGACAGCACACGTCCCTTCAAATCGACCGGATCCATCTTCAGAAGTTCCATGAGCGGCAAAGCGTCGGCAACGTCGAAACGTCCGCACGACGTCCGGCGAAACGTCTCGACGGACGCGCCGCAGCCGAGCAGACGCCCAAGCTCCAACGCGAACGCGGCAATGGACGCACCCTTGGTGCAGAGGAGGTCGAACGTCACGCACGGCGGCGTGAACGCCGTCACGGCCGCCCGGTAGAAATGAACCAGGCGCGTCTTCCGGTCGTCCGGATCCGTCTCGACCACATCGTAGGTCGGCTTCATCGGCATTTTGATGACCGTGAACGGCGGCGGCGTCTGGAACACGTCGCCCCGCAGTTCAGGTAACACCCGATCAATCGCCTCACGCGACACGTCGGCAACATCCTTCTCCGCCACAACCGCGCCGTCGCAATCGCCCGTGTTCGTCTCGCGGCCCAACCGCACGACAGCCGAGTAGGCGCGATCCGCCCCCATCACGTCGCCCGACAGGCGCGTGGCGTTACCGAGCAAGACAACGAGCAAACCCGTCGCGTTCGGTTCCAACGTACCGCCGTGGCCGACTTTCACAAGATTGAAATGGGACTTGATCGCCTTCACCGCGTCGTGGGACGAGAGATTTGTCGGCTTGTCGACGAGCAGAAACCCGTCCAGCTCAGCGGCCATCGCAATCGAATCAAGCTTCGCCATCGGCCGTCGCCCCCGTTGCCGTTTCCCCCGGCAGGGTATCGAGAATCGCCAGCACGTGGTCGCCCTTTTCAAGCGACCGATCGGCCACGAAGCGCAACTGCGGCGTGAACTTCATCCGCACCTCGCGGTTGACGATGCGCTCAAACTCGTGTGTCCGCCGAATCAGGCGGCCCATGACGTGGCTGCGCACGGCATCGTCGCCGAACACGGAAACGCGCACGGTGGCGTTGCGCAAATCCTTTCCGCACGTCACACCCGTAACGGTGATGACACCCGGATTGACGTCATCGCTCTGCAACACGCGGAACATCGATTCCCCGATGACCCGTTTGAGGAGCGCGTTGATTCTTTCAAGACGGTCGACGGCCATGGCTTACAGCGAACGCGGGAGTTCTTCGAGCAGGTAGCATTCGATCGTATCGCCGACGGCGAAGTCCTCGAAGTTCTGGAAGCACACGCCGCATTCCTGCTGCCCCGTGACCTCCTTGACCTCGTCCTTGAAGTGGCGGAGCGTCTGGAGCTTGCCGTCCCAGATCTTCTCCTTGCCGCGCAGGATACGGTAGCGCGCCGTCGACGTGAGCACGCCGTCGAGCATCTGCGAACCGGCGATTTTGCCGATCTTACCGATATCGTAGACGGCCTTGATCGCCGCATGGCCCTTGATGACTTCCTTGTATTCGGGCGGCAGCAGGTCGAGCATACACTGCTTCACATGATCGATCAGTTCGTAGATGATACGGAACGAATTGATGCGGACACCATCGTGACGCGCCTGTTGCTGGACGCCGGAATCGCAACCGATGTCGAACCCAATGATCACCGCATGGCCGGCCGCCGCGCTCTTAACATCCGTCAACGACACGTTGCCCGTGCCCGTGCCGATAATCTTGAGGGACACCTTTTCGCTCTTGATGCCGTTCAGGGCCTCGACGATGGCTTCCAGCGAACCCTGCGTGTCCGACTTCACCACGACGCTCAATTCGCGCTTGTCGCTCGCGCTCATCTGGCTCATGAGGTCATCGAGCGAGAGCGCCTTCGGCGCGGAAAGTTCCTGTTCCTTACGGGCGCGAGCCGTCTCTTCGGCCAACGTCCGGGCGCGTTTTTCGTCCAACATCACACGGAACTCAGCACCGGCTTCCGGAACGCCGGAAAGGCCTGTACATTTGACGGGCGTGGACGGCCCCGCCTCTTTCACGCGGCGGCCCCGGTCGTCGATCAGCGAACGCACCTTGCCGAAATGCTCGCCGATGAGAATCGCGTCGCCGACCTTCAGCGTACCGCCCGTCACAAGGAGGGTGGCCGTGGGGCCAAATCCCTGTTCAAGCTCGGCCTCGATTACGTAGCCGTTCGCGCGGCGATCCGGGTTCGCGGAGAGTTCCAGCACGTCGGCCTGGAGGAGAATCATGTCCAGCAGGTTTTCGACACCCTGTCCCGTCGCGCCAGAGACTTCGCAGCAGACGATATCGCCACCCCAGTCTTCCGGCGTCAGCCCCACCTTCTGCAACTGCTGCATCACGCGCTGGGCGTTGGCCGTCGGCTTGTCGCACTTGGTGATGGCCACCATGATCTGAACGCCGGCCTGGCGAGCGAACTTGATCGCCTCCTCGGTCTGCGGCATGATACCGTCGTCCGCCGCGATGATAATCACGGCGACGTCCGTCAACTGAGCGCCGCGCTGGCGCATCGCGTTGAACGCGGCGTGGCCAGGCGTGTCGAGGAACGTAATCTTACGACCCTGCACATCCACCTGGTAGGCGGAAATCTGCTGGGTGATACCGCCCGCTTCACCCGCCGCCACATGGGCGTGGCGAATGTAGTCCATGAGCGTCGTCTTGCCGTGGTCGACGTGGCCGAGGAACGTGACGACCGGCGGCCGCGGCTTCATCTGCTCGGGCTTGTCCTCTGGAATCTCGTCGTCCGCGTCGATGGCCTTCAGAACAGGCTTCTTGTTCGCGGCGTCACGGGCGTGTTCGATATTGACCTTGTAGCCGTACTTCTGTGCCACCTTCGCGGCGACGTCCGGCTCGACGCGCTGGTTGATCGACGCGAGAATCTTCAAGCCCATCAAATCCGCAATCAAGCGGTTCGGGCGGATGCCGAGTTTAAGCGCAAGTTCCTTGACCACGATCGCACCGCGCACGGAGATTTCCCGCGTGTTGACGGACAGCGAAATCGTCGGTTTCGGCGGCGGCACGGCGGCGGGCGCGGGCGACGTACCGACGCCAATCGAAATCTGCGGCGTGAGCGGACGGCTCACGCGCATCGACACGGACGAAAAGCCCGCGCGCGTCCCGCCCACGCGCGTCGGCGGCGGGGTCGGGCGCGGCGGCGGCGCCACCGCGATGACGGGCTTCTTTTTCTTGTCGGCCGTCGATGTGGCAGCCGGAACCGCCGGCTTCTCCTTCTCGGCGGGACGAGCGGCCTTCTTGTCGCCCTTCCGACCGGCGGCCGCCGGTTTCTGCAACGGCTGCTGATGGGGCTTCATCGACGTCTGGGACTTGCTTTCCGTCCGGCGATCCTTGCCGTGCAGATAATCGTCCGCATCATCGTCTTCGTCTTCCTCCTCGATCTTCTCGTCAGCCTCGCCCTTGTCATCGGCCTCTTCCGGCTCGGACATCTCGATCGACACCTTGGGGAGTTCGGGGAGCGTCACCTTGATTTCGTCCTCGGCCTCGCGCTCCACCACCGGCGCGGCGACGGATTCCTCGGCAACGGGCGGCGGCACGTCTGCCACGGCCGTGGCGGACGGCACGGTGAACGCCCGCCCTTCGGCCGCCGCAATCGCCCGCTGGCGAGCCGCTTCAAGTTCGGCGGACTGCACCCGATCCTTCTGCTGGCGGGCCGCCACCGCTTTCACGGCTTTCGTCCGGCGCTTCTCCGCCACGGCGAGCGTTTCGGCTTTCAGCGCCGCAAGACCCATGCGATGGAATCCCGCGCTCAGCGCCTCCACGTCGGCATCATCCAACTCGGACAACGGCGAATAGACCTCGATTTCGTTCTTCTCGGCCACACGCATGACTGTTGCGCAAGTCGTTCCCGTTTTCTTTGCAAATTCGTAGACTCTCATGTGGTTTGTTCCAAGTTCAGGATGTCCGATGTGAAGGAGATTTGAATGTCGGCAACGTTCGGTTTAGAGGTCGGACGTACCGTTCGTCAGTTCGCTGACGGCGCGGGCGGCGGCGTAGATGCCCTTCGCCGTCACCTCGTCCAGCCCCGTCGACGCCACGAAATCCGCCTCGTCGCTTTCGACGATGCCGTCGACCGTCAGGTAGCCCGCGTCGGCCAACTGCGTGGCCACGCCCATCGAGATGGAGAACATGTCGGCCAACAGTTTGATGGCCGCCGCCTTCTGGTCTTCGAAACTCGCCAGCGCCATGGCCTTCGTGATTTCCACGCGCCACCCCGTCAACGCCTTCGTCAGACGAACGTTCTGGCCGCGCTTGCCAATCGCCAGCGAGTACTGATCCGGCGCCACCGTCACGCGGACGATCTTGTCCCCATTCGGATCAACCTCGATCGTCTCCAGCTTGGCCGGCGCCAGCGCCTGCGCGACGAACACCTTGATATCGTCCGACCAGCGCACGATGTCGAGTTTTTCGCCGTTCAGTTCACGCACGATGTTGCGCACGCGCGCGCCCTTCAAACCCACGCAGGCGCCCACGGGATCGACCTTTTCATCATGCGTACGGACGGCAATCTTCGAGCGGAAACCCGGATCGCGCGCCACGCCCATGATTTCGACCACGCCGTCGGCGATTTCGGAAACTTCAAGGTTAAAGAGCTTTTGGACGAATTTGCCGGACGCACGGCTCAACGTCACCGCCGGGCCGTTGGACTCCGGCTTCACGGAATGGACAATCGCCCGAATCATGTCGCCCACGTTGTACTCCTCCGTGGGAATCCGCTCCTTGCTCGGCAAAATCATTTCCGTCTTGCCGACGAGCACGTAGAGGTCGTGCCGCTGAGTGACCGTCGTGACCGTACCGCTGACGATTTCGCCCACGCGGTTCTTGTATTCGGTAAAGACGTTCGAGCGCTCCGCTTCACGGATCTTCTGCATGATCATCTGGCGAGACGTCTGCGCGGCGATACGGCCCAAACGCGACGCGGGCATCTCAACCTCGATCGTGTCCCCTTCTTTCACGTTGGGGTTGAAGCGACGGGCGCGGGCGACGGAGACGAACCCCGTGCCGACGTCCTCGTCGGAAACGACAAGCGTGTCGTAGACATGGAGCGAAAGATCCTTCCGGTCGATGGCCACGCGCAAATCGTTGGTAACGTCTGGATTCCGCCGCGCCGCCTGCTGGATCGCCTGTTCGATCGCCGTCAGCACGATTTCGCGCTCGACCCCGCGCTCGCGCTCAATATAGCTCACGATCGCCAGCAAATCGTTGTTCATGGCCATTCTCAACTCGCTCCTCTCATGTCAAAAAGCAATACAAACCTTTCGGTGATTCGCTGAACCACCGTGAAACGAGGGAGTATATTACCGTTTTATCGGCGAAATGTCAACGGGTGCCACGCGGTTTCCGGGCAGGAAACGTACCCGCCCCTTGAGACGGAGCGCCACGAGCAGCGCATTCACCTTGGACATCGGGAAGTTCGTCGCCGCCGCTACGTGGTCGCCCGTCGTTCCCGATTCCGGCACGGCACGGAGGACGAGCGACTCCTCCAACGAGATCTTCGCCTCGGGCGGCGGCGCGGGTGACGTCCTCTTTTTGGGCGGGGCAGGCGTCCGCACGACCGGTTTCCCGCCCGGCGGCAGAGGCGCTCGCGCCGATGGCGGGGCGGACGGCACCCGGCCGAGCGGTGACAGTTCCTCCACGATGTCGTCCACGCACGTCACCATCCGCGCACCTTCGCGAATCAGGTGCAGACAGCCCGTCGACGCCGCCGAATCAATCCGCCCTGGCACGGCCATCACGGCACGCCCCTGCTCCACGGCACGTGAACACGTGATCAACGTGCCGCTGTGGATGGGACACTCCACCGCCACGACGCCACGGGAAAGACCCGACACAATCCGGTTGCGCTGCGGAAACGTCTGCACATCGGGTGAGCGGCCAAACGGAAACTCGCTCACGACCGCGCCCCGCCCCTCGACCATCTGCCGCGCCAAATCGCGGTTCTCCTCCGGGAAAAACCGATCAAGCGCACCGCCCAAAACACCCACCGTCACGCCTCCCGCCAGCAACGCCCCGCGATGGGCCGCCGTATCGATTCCACGCGCAAGCCCCGAATAGACCGCCCAGCCACGTCCCGCCAGACCCGACGCCAGCCGTTCCGCCGTCTCGCGCCCATAAGGCGTCGCCCGCCGCGTCCCGACAATCGCCACGCCCGCCTGGGACAGGGCCGCCACGTCCCCCACCACATAGAGGGCCAGCGGCGGCGAGGCGATTTCCTTCAACTGCGGCGGATAGTCCGGATCGACGGCCGTCACAATCCGGACGTGCATCTTCTCCGCGCGCGCAATTTCGCCTTCCCAGTCCGGAAGCCGCCCCTCCCAATCCTTTTTTTCAGGATAGAGCGCATAGGCGTCCGCCGCCCGGCCGCCGACTTCCGCCATCAGACGATCCAGCGTCACCGCGCCCACCGTGGGAATCATGTTGAATGCTATTCGCGCTTCACGTTCGGTCATTGTCTTGTACCTCCAGGTGGAATACATCATAGCACAGGACACGGACGAAACCCTAACGTTCTTTTGTAGTATTTTTGTCTCGCCCCTTGCATATCACGGAAACATTTGATAAACTCTTTCCTCGTTCCCACCGAGTGGTCCCTTCGTCTATCGGTTAGGACACGGGCTTTTCATGCCTGTAAGAGGAGTTCGACTCTCCTAGGGACTGCCATTGAAGTGGTAAAATCAAGAACGCCGCGATTCGCGGCGTTTTTTGTTTTTCGGCGGATTCGTCCGCGCAAACGCGCAGGAACGAACCCGTCAGGAAATATCTGCGGACGCGCGGTCAGTCCGTGAAACCCAGCACGTCGCGCATATCGTAGCGGCCGGGCGCACGGCCCGCGGCCCACTGCGCGGCGCGGAGGGCGCCGGCGGCGAACGCTTCGCGTCCCTGCGCCTTGTGCGTGATTTCCACGCGCTCGACGTCGCCCGCGAACATGACCGTGTGGTCGCCGACGACCGATCCGCCGCGCAGGGCATGGAGGGCGATCTGCCCTTCCGGGCGTTCGCCCACGATGCCGTGACGGCCGTAGCAGGCCACGTCATCCAACTCAACCTGCCGACCCGCCGCCGCCGCACGGGCGAGCATGAGCGCCGTGCCGCTTGGCGCGTCCTTTTTGTGGCGGTGGTGCATTTCCACGACCTCGATGTCGTAGTCCGTCCCCAGCACGGCGGCGGCTTTCCGAACGAGCGCAAGCAGCAGGTTCACGCCCAGCGAATAGTTCGCCGCCTGGACGATCGGAATCTTCTGCGCACAGGCATCCACGCGAGCCTGTTCATCGGCGGACAACCCCGTCGTGCCAATCACATACGCCACGCCGGCGGCGGCCGCTTTCTCTACGTTCGCCGGCACGGCCGTATGAAATGTGAAATCGACGACCGCCTCGGTATCGTCCGGCCATGCCGTATCGAAACCGTCCGCCACGTCGACACGGGCGACGAGTTCAAGTTCCGGGTTCGCCTCCGCGAGCGCACAAAGCATCCGCCCCATCCGGCCGGCCGCGCCAAGAATCGCAACTTTCATTCGTCCGTTCCTTTCAGATGAGATGCAAATCCGTCAGCGTCTTGCGGATCTGGTCGCGGTTCGCGGGGGTCGTCTCACAGAGCGGCAGACGGAAACCGGGGCCGAACTTCCCCATCATCACGAGGGCTTCCTTGACCATGACGGGATTCGTGTCGATGAAGAGATCGTGGAAGAGCGGGTAGTACTTGGCGTGCGCCGCGCGCGCACCGGCCATGTCGCCCGCCAAGGCCTGACGCACGAAGTCGGACATCTCCTTCGGGATGACGTTCGAGGCCACGGAGATGACGCCCTTTGCGCCCACGCTGATCATCGGCAACGTCAGCGAATCGTCGCCCGACAGCACCGTGAAATCGGGGCAGCGGTTCAGAATCGCACTCACGCGCTCGACGCTGCCCGCGGCCTCCTTGATGGCGACCACGTTCGGATGTTTCGCAAGCCGCACCACGACGTCCAGCGGAATCTCCTTGCCGGCGCGTCCCGGCACGTTGTAGAGGATGACGGGCAGACCCAGATCGGCCAGCGTCGCGAAATGGCGATAAAGCCCCTCGGCGTTCGGCTTGTTGTAGTAGGGCGTGACCTGCAGACAGGCATCCGCGCCGCCCATCGCGATGGCCGCCTTCGTCAACGACACCGCCTCCTGCGTCGAATTCGCGCCCGTGCCCGCGATGATTTTCACGCGGCCCGCCGCGTACTCGATCGTCTTCTCGATGACCTTGTGGTGCTCCTCATGCGTCAGCGTGGGCGATTCCCCGCTCGTGCCGACGGCGCAGATGCCCTCCACGCCGTTCACGCATTGCCAATCCACAAACGCCTGCAACGTACCGTAGTCCACCGACCCGTCCGCGTTGAACGGCGTGGCCATGGCCGTAATCGTACCTTGAAGTTTCATGTCCGATTCTTTCCTTGAAATTTCGATTCAATCAAATTGCCGAGCGAATGACAGAACGCGCCTACTTGCTGAACATGAACTCCACCACGTCGCCGTCCTGCATTTCGTAATCGCGCCCCTCGGGCCGCAATGCACCCGCCGCGCGGGCGCCCGCTTCGCCGTTGTACTTCACGTAGTCGTCGAACGCAATGACCTGTGCGCGGATAAAGCCCTTCTCGAAATCCGTGTGGATCACGCCCGCGCACTGCGGTGCCTTCCAACCGCGATGGAACGTCCAGGCACGGACTTCCTTCGGTCCCGCCGTGAGGAAGCTCGCCAGCCCCAGCGTGTGGTACGCCAGTTTGATCGTGCGGTCGAGCGAGGATTCCGTCAGACCGTAGCTGCCGAGAAACTCCTTCGCCTCTGCGTCCGACAAGCCCGCGAGATCCGCCTCCATCTGGGCGCAGACCGTCACCATCTCACACCCCTGCTTGTCCGCATACGCTTTGAGCGCCTGAACGTGCGGGTTGGCGGACGGGTCGGCCAGATCGTCTTCCGAAACGTTCGCACAGTAGATCGTCTTTTTGTCCGTAAGGAAATGGAGGTCATGCAGGACGGGCAGGATGGGGTCGCCCTCGCCGCGCGGAAACGTCCGCACGGGATGCCCCTCGCCCAAATGCGCCAGCAGCGCCGTCATCGCGTCAAATTCGGGACGCTTCTTCGGGTCGCTCTGCGCCTCTTTCCGCGTCTTGTCGTGGCGTTTCTGCAACTGCTCCATATCGGCCAGAATCAACTCCGTCTCGATCACCTCGGCGTCGCCCGCCGGATCGATGGGCGCGGATTTGTTGCCGCCCTCCTGCACGTGGATGATGTCGTCGTTCTCGAAACAGCGCACGACGTGGAGAATCGCGTCGCACTCGCGGATGTTCGCAAGAAACTTGTTGCCCAGCCCCTCGCCCTTCGACGCGCCCTTCACAAGGCCGGCGATATCCGTGAACGCCACCGTCGCGTGGATGATCTGCGCGGGTTTGACGATCTGGGCCAGCGCGTCCAAACGCGCGTCGGACACCTCCACGATGGCGGAGTTCGGTTCGATCGTACAGAACGGATAGTTCTCCGCCGCCGCCTGCTGGCGCTTCGTGAGCGCGTTGAACAACGTGGACTTGCCGACATTCGGCAACCCGACAATACCGACTGAAAGACTCATGCTAGACCTTCCTGATTGAAAGACGATTATACCACACCGCGCGTGGAGGCGCGGTAGAAGCCGACGAGCGTCTTGATCTCGGGCAGCGGATCCACGTCGTTCTCCACGCGCTCCAACGCCTGAGAACGATTGAGCCCGTCGCGATAGATGAAGCGGAACGCCTCCTTCAAGGCGCGGCAGACCGCGTCGGGGAAACCGCGCCGGCGCAGACCCACGATGTTCGGGCCAATGACCTTGAGCGAACCACCTTCCATGTCGCACAACATATACGGCGGCACGTCCTGCCGCACCTTGGCCGCGCCGCCGACCATCGCGTGTGCGCCAATGTGGCAGAACTGGTGGACGCCCGTCACGCCGCCGACAATACCCCAGTCGTCAATGTGAACGTCACCGGCCAGCTGGACGGAATTCGAGCAAATCACGTGGTTGCCCAAAATCACGCCGTGAGCCGCGTGGCAGTAGGCCATGAACAGACAGTCGTCGCCGATAATCGTCTTCTCGCCATCGGCCGTGCCGAGATGGACGGTCGCGAACTCGCGGATGACCGTACGGTTGCCAATCTCCACGTAGGAGACGCTGCCTTCGTGGTACTTGAGATCCTGCGTCTTCATGCCGATGCAGGCGTAGGGGAAAATCTGGCAGTCCTCGCCGATCGTCGAATGCCCGCTCAGAATCGCGCCCTGCTGTACCTTCGTACGCGCACCGATTTTCACGTCCGGCCCCACGTTCGCGTAAGGCCCGATCTCCACGTCTTCGCCCAGTTGGGCACGGGCGTCGACAATCGCGGTGGGATGGATGCTTGTGGCCATGTCAAATCTCCTCTACGAAAAGTTCACGTTGTCAAAGGTTCTTCGGCAGCAAATAGGCCGCCAACGCGCCGCACAACGCCACGGGCAGCCAGATCAAAATTTCGGGATGCACCGCGTAGTTCTTGGACAGGCTCGTCATCAGGATGACGACCAGATAGTAGCAAAGCGCGGCGACGATGGAAATCGCCATGCCGATTGTTGATTCCCGTCGCTGAGCACGAATGCCCAACGGCACACCGATCAGCACGAAGCAGACGGACGCAAACGCGAACACCCACCGCTTCATGAACTCCGTCTGCGTATCGCTCAACTGGCGGCGCAGACCTTTCAGCACGGAGTCCTCAGATACGAGTTCGCTGGCCGTCGTCTCCGCCCCGCCCTGCGCACGAGCTTTGGCCTTCCGCCGCGCCATGTTCTCCTCGATGTACGCTTTCGGATGCTTCACCGTCGCCTTCAGTTCGCGGATGCGGTCGAGCATTTGGAAGAAACGGAAGTCCTTTTCCTTCGGCTTGTACTTCGCATCCTTGAGCGCATCCTTCACGCGGTACTGAAACCGCCCCGCGCGCGCCATGCCCGGATGATTCTCGTCCATGGGATCGACCGTCATGTTGTGAAGGTCGAGCACGACGTCGCGCCCCTCGCTCTCAACGAGCGCCTTCGAAGCCGTGACGAGACGGTCGACCTTCGGATTCGAGTAGTCAAGGACGATCAAGTTCTGCAACCAGTTGTCCTGCTTCGACTCGAAATAGATCTTGACCTTGGGGAAATCGTCAATCACGCGCCCCGGCTCCAAGAGGCTCAACCCCGCACCGACGGAAATCTGCCGCGTGAGTTTGCGCCGGATTTCGTGTCCACGCGGGACGATGTCGTTGTTGATGTAGAGGCCGAGCAACGTGCAGACCAGCGCGAAGAGGAGCGGCCAACGCATGACCGTCAGCAGATTGACGCCACAGGCGCGCATCGCGGCGATTTCGCTGTCCGCGCTCATGCGGGAGAAAACGAGAATCGAGGACACGAGCAGTCCCAGCGGAATCGTCCACTGCATCGTCTCCGGGAAACTCACCAACGCGAACTCGCCCACGAGCCGCACGGGCATTCCCTGAATCATGTAGCCGACAATCTGAACCATCAGACCAATCGTCAGCACGAACGACAAGACGAGAAACGCCAGGAAGAAGGACGAAAAAAAGGAACCGAAGACGTAGCGTTCAAGCGTTTTCACAAGCCGCTCTCTCCTCCAAAACGATACTGGACGCCGATCATCAGCCCATAGTCCATCCCGCAGGGCGAACCGATCGCCAACGTCGCCGTCGCGTCCGCCCGCACGGCCCAGGCATCCGTCAAATAATAGAACGCGCCCAACCCGATGGACGGCCCTACACCTGTGCGGTGCGAACCGTCGGCGAACGCAGCACGCGACGACAGGTACGTCTGAACACCCGCCGTGAAAAAGGGATCAAACCGTTCGCAGCCGAACAACTTGTCGAACGCCTCCCATCCCGCGAAATGGAACAGCCCCCGCGCCGCCAGGCCCGTCACGGCCGCGTGACCCGCACGGGACGAAGCGTTCGGCGCACACGCCCCTTCGATTTCCCATGCGATGAAATCGTCCATGTACCACCCGGCGCGAATGGCGACCTGCGCCGCGCGGGACAGGGTACTGCCACCGCCCGGCAGAAACAGCCCCGCGCCCGTACCCAAGTAGGCGGGCACAGACGCGGACTCCGCTTCGGCGGCGGACGCGCGGACGCGCCAACAGACGAGCGCCATAAAAACTAGAACCAAATTTCGCACGACGGGAATTATACCATATCTGGAATGAAAACACGCCTCAGCATTCCGCCGCCGTCTGCAATTCGGCGTGACGCGCCAGCAACGGCGCAATGAACGCCTCCTCGTCCCCGACATCCATGCCCAGCGAAATCGTCGGCTTGTTCGCCCCGTGGAAATCGCTGCCCGCCGTCACGAGCAAACCCAACGCATGGGCCGCCATAAGGTGATCGACCGTTTCGCCCAATTGATTGGCCTCGTAGACGGCCTCCACGCCGTCCAACCCCACGTCCTTCAACCGTGCCAGTCCCGTCCGCAACGCGGCGGGGTCGGACGTCCAGTAGCGCGGATGCGCCATGACGGCCAGTCCGCCCGCCCGGTGGATCGCCGCGATGGCCGCCTCCGGCGTCGGACGGTAGCGATCCACGTAGGCCGGCTTGCCGTCGCCCAGAAACCGTCCGAAAGCATCCAGAACGGACGCCGCGTAGCCCTTCTCGACGAGCGCCCGCGCGAAATGCGGCCGTGCGAGGATGCGGCCGTCCGAAAACTTCTGCGCATCCGCCAACTCAATGTGCAGACCGAGATTCTGGAGTTTTTGGAGAATCACCACGTTCCGCGCGTTTCGTCCGTCGAGGATGTCGGCGAGAAACGTCGTCAAACTCGGCGCGGCCGGATTGATACCCAATCCCAGCAGATGGAATTTTCCGTAGCCCGCCCCCGGCTCGACGCTCAATTCAACGCCCGCCCAGCGCGGCGCGGTCACGCCCAACCGCCGCGACGCATCGAGAAAAGCCTGCGTTCCGCCACACGTGTCATGATCCGTCAACGCCATCAAGGCGAACGACCGTCCTTGCTCCGCAAGCGCCTCGGGCGCGTATGTGCCGTCGCTCGCCGTGCTGTGGACGTGCAGGTCGATGAGCCGAATGCCAGTTTCCTTCACCGTCGGCCTCCTTACGTGCGCACCATTTCGGTAATGGCGGAGAGGAACTGGTTGACGTCCGTGAACCGACGGTAGACGGATGCGAAACGGATGTAGGCCACTTCATCCAGCGCGTGCAGTTCCTTCATCACGAGTTCGCCGATTTTGGAGGATTCCACTTCGTCGCCCTCCAGCGCGGCCACGACGGTGTCGATGAGTTCACGTACCTTCGTCTCCGGAATGGGCCGTTTCTGGCAGGCGATGCGGACGGATTTTTCCAGCTTCTCCCGTTGGAAAGGTTCGCGTCGCTGGTCGCCCCGCTTGATGACGAACAACTCGTCCCGTTCGTATTCCTCGTGCGTCGTGAAGCGGTAGCCGCACTTCAGGCATTCCCGCCGCCGCCGGATTGCCGAACCTTCCTTCGAGGTCCGCGAATCAAGCACCTTGTCGTCATCGTTTCCACATTTAGGACACTTCATGTTCGCGCATCCTTTCCGTCCGTTCCGCCACGCCTCACGTACCGCGCCCGCACAACGTGCAATGGCGGCAGTCGAACGAAACCGGTTCGGGGGCCTCCGCGCCCGTGCGCCGCGCCCAAACGGACGAGAGATGGTTGATCAACGCCAGCAACAGACCCACCGTAATGAAACCGCCCGCCGGCAACACGGCCATGATGACCGAATTGGAATGGATGTTGCGGATTGCCACGTCGCCCCAAACGGTCAGACACCCCGTACCGATGATTTCGCGCACGGCGGCGATGAGCGACAGCGAGAGCGTGAACCCGACGCCCGTACCCAGACCGTCCGCCAACGACGGCAACACGGGGTTCTTGCAGGCGAACGCCTCCGCCCGACCGAGAATGATGCAGTTCACGACAATCAACGGGATGAAGATGCCAAGCGATTCGGAAAGCGTCGGCAGAAAGGCCTGCATGAGCAAATCAATCGTCGTCACGAACGTCGCCACAATGACGATATAGCAGGGAATGTGGACGGCGTCGGGGATGCATTTGCGTAACGCCGAAATCATGCCGTTCGAGCAGACGAGCACGAACGACGCGGCCAATCCCATGCCCAAGGCGTTCTCCAACGACGTCGTGACCGCCAACGTGGGACACATGCCCAACACGAGACGGAAAATCGGATTGTTCTTAAAGACGCTCTGCCCGAATGCCTGAAAAATTTTCATGCGCTAAATTATACCACAAAACTCGCGCCCGCCGGAACACGGCGGTATCCCTGTGCGCGAAGGGTTCTGTCTTTGCAAAGGGAGAATCTTTCGGGCATGGTCTCCAAGTCGCATAGACACGCTTCCACCTTGTTTGCAAGTGCCGTCGCCGCCTGTGGATTACCGAGTTCAATGGCAAGATATCGGATCGCCTGATCAAGGTCAGCCTCTGCCTCAGGCGAGATAACAACATCATACACGATACTTCTCCCGAATGGCGGCGAGGGACGTACGGGCATTCTTCCCGTGCCCTTCCGCAAACTGGCGTTCGGAAACCGCGATTTTCTCGTACCGTGCGAGTTTGGAAAGCACCTCGTCAAAGAATTCTGTGCTGACAAGAACGGATGCCCCATATCCGTTTTTCGTCAGATAGACGGGACCTTTCACGAGGTCACGTTCGATTTCCGGATATTTATTCCGAAGGTCGGAGACGGGACGAATACGTGTTGCAACCATGGTGCTACTCCTTTCAAGACGTCGCCGAATTATATCATAATTCTATCAGCGATTGCTACTGGGAAGGAGAGGCGGGATGCCCCGCCCTACCGAATGGCGAAACATCCGCCCGGCTGTCGC
>CAZTHR010000017.1:0-1997 GCA_964613265.1 uncultured Lentisphaeraceae bacterium
TACTGGAGAAACATGTAGAGCGCCGTGCCGGCGGCGATGGAAAGGAGCGGGTTGCGCCGCCAGAGATGAAGCCCCACCGTCAACACGGCCGCTGCACATTCGGCGCCGCCGTGGAGCGGCGTCTGCAAGCAGCCATTGCGCACATAGCCCGCGAAGCAGTAGACAACGAGCAACGCGATGATCGCCGGAGCAAGAACACGGCCGAGGTAGGAGACGACGGCCGGCGGACGGCGGCCCGAACCAAACAGAATGAACGGCAACGCACGTAGCAGATAGGAACAGGCGCCGCCGATCAGAATCAACCCCAACACGTAGGATGTCTTGTCGCTCATGCCGACACCTCCCGTGCCGTATCGAGCCGACGGCGAAACGCCAGCAGAAACGTGACAATGAGCACGAGCGCGGGCACAAGAAATTTACCCGACGCACAGAAGACGTGCATCCCGACGGCGGCAAGGACGGCCGCGCCGCCGCCCAAAAGGGCGGGCAGACGACTGGCCCGGTCGCGGCACTGGTCGGTGAGAATGACGAGGAAGAGCGCCGTCATGGCAAAGTCAATCCCCTTGGCGGCAAACGGAACGGCCGCGCCGGCAAGCGCCCCCGCCATGACGCCGCCAATCCAGTAGAGGGCATCGAACAGGCCAAGCAGAAAACAATACCACGCGCCCTTCGGACCGGGCGGATAGGGACATTGGACTTGAAGGGCGTACGTCTCGTCCGTCACGACGCCGATGAGGTAGAGGCGCGGCAACAGCGGGATGGTGTTGAACCGGTCGAGCAGGGAAAGCCCGTAAAGCGAATAGCGGATGTTCAAGCAGACGATGACCGCAACGACATCCACAAACGCCGTGCCCGAACGCACCCAGTCAACAAGCAGGAACTGGAGCGGCCCTGAGATGAAGACGGCGCTTGTGGCGCCGCCCCAGAACACGGGATGCATCAAGCCGCCGTGAAGCGCCAGCAGAACGCCGGCGGCAAACCCCATCGTCGAATAACCCGTCAGCACGGGCAAGGACGCACGCGCGGCCTCCAGCACGAGACCGCGCGTCAAAGAACAACGCGCCCGAGCCGAAGCCCGAGCGCATTCTTCATGAGACTCCTCAGGAGAGTCCGTCATGCGGCGGCAATCGCCTCCGCCGGGCACTGCGACGCGCAGGCACCGCAATCCACGCACTTCGCGGGATCGATCACATACGCGGGCGAACCCTCGGCAATCGCCTCCGCCGGGCAGGACGCAGCACAGCTGCCACACGCAACGCACTTGTCGGCATCAATCTTCATAGCCATTTGAAATACTCCTTTGTTGGGGGTTGAACGGCGAGTATTATCTCACAACAAACCCTTGTTAGGCAACGGTAATTCAGAACGCCGGCGCTTTTGGACGAACAGGCCGTCATGCAACGGGTCAGGCGAGGGATTCTGCAGTCATGAGCGTCGCGGCCGTCTCCCATGGACTGCGCTGCAGACGACGGATGGCCGTTGAAAACGCCAAGCGGCGCGAATCGTTTTCGGGCGTGGAGTCGGACGGCAACAAGCCCTGCCGCCGCCGGTAGGCCTCCATCCAGAAGAGACGCAGATAGTCCTGCAAGATACGGACGGGCGTGAGTTCGGATGAAGCCGCCGGATCGTTCGAGAGGAGAATGCCGTCCAGCCAGCGGCACGCCGCCGGCGAAAACACCGTGCGCAACGCCGTGATTTCGTCCAGCCCTGTCTGCGCCTGCCGCTTCCATGCGGCCACGAACTGACACGTGAAGTCATGCCCCCAGATGACGTCCGGCGCATAGGCATCCATCAGCGGCATCAATTCATCCGGCCGGTCGCACGTGAACAGGAACTCGCAAAACGCTGTCTCGCGTGGCGACGGCGGATTGTTCTCCGGCGACGCGGCGTCCAACTCCGCCGGCGGCGGCGCCTCGAACGGGCGGTCATCGTCGAACAAATCGCCCGGCGGCTCATCGTCCTCCGTCGGCGCAAAGGCCGACGCGGGCGACGGACGG
>CAZTHR010000017.1:2097-17322 GCA_964613265.1 uncultured Lentisphaeraceae bacterium
GGGCGGACACACCCGCCGCGCCTTTCACGGGCAAACGCGCCAGATCCTCCTCCAACGCCGCGACGGGAACGCCGAGCATCTGCGCCGCTTCCGCCATGAGCGAGGCGCGAATCAACGCCGACGGACAATCCTTCAACGTCGCGAGGACGGCGCGGCCGACCCGCGCCACCGCGTCAATCGAGTTGGGGTGCTCCTCTTTCGCCAGCAACGTCCGTACCTGGAAATGGGTGACGGATTCCGAGGCGTCGAGACACGCTCGAAAAGCGTCCGCCCCCTTGTCGCGCAACAACGAATCGGGATCCTCCCCCGGCGGAAGCGTCGCCACGCGCACGGGCATTCCCGCCGCAAGGAACTCACCGCCCGAGCGAATGGCGGCCTTTTGCCCCGCGCCGTCGGCGTCGAACACAAGAACCACGGAATCGGCGCATTTCTGGAGGAGGCGAACGTGATCCGCCGTGAATGCCGTTCCCTGCGACGCGACGGCATTTCCGAATCCGCACGCATGGCAGCGAATCACGTCGATCTGTCCTTCGCAGACGATCGCTTCGCGGCCGGGCGTCTTGACGATGTTCGCGGCGGCCTTGTCGAGCGCGAAAAGGATGCGGGACTTTTTAAAAACAGGCGTCTCGGGGGAATTGACGTATTTGCGGGGTGACTTGGCCGCGTCGAGAATACGACCCGAAAAGGCGACGGGGCGCCCTTGCCGATCGCAGACCGTGAACATGAGACGGCCACCAAACGGATGGTAGGGACGGTCGCCCGGCATCCGTGGCTGAGCCAGCACGCCGGCCGCCCGAAGTTCTTCAATCGTGAAATGGTATTTTTCCGCCCACGTGAGAATCGGCGCGACGCCCTGCGGCGCGTAGCCGATGCAGAACTGTTCGACGACATCACTGGGCAGATGGCGCGATGCGAGATACTGTCGCGCGGGTTCGGCTTCCTTCGCCTTCAACAGACACCGATGGTAGAACGCGGCCAGTTCGGCCAGCAAGGTGTAGAGACGAGTCCGCAACCCCGCCTGCGGATCGGGCTCCCGTTCTTCAATCGTCACGCCGCACAGACGCGCCAGCTTCTGCGCGGCCTCGAAAAACGTCAGCCCTTCCTGCTTTTGGACAAACTTGAATGCGTCACCCGACTCGCCACAGCCGAAACAGTGGTACAGGCCCTTGTCGGGTTGGATGTGGCAGGAAGGCGTTTTCTCGTGGTGGAAGGGACAACAGCACTTGTAGTTGTTCCCCGCCCGCCGAACGGAAATGCCATACGACGAAATCAAGTCGGCCAAATCAGTCCGAGCTTTGATCTCCTCCAACGTTTCCTGTGGAATTCTGCGCGCCATGGCATTTACGAAAAGCGGCTCCGGCTGGACGAACCAGGCCGGAGCCGACTCAATCCGTCAAACGGATTTGGTGCTTACTTCGCCTTCGGCGCGGCCGGCTTGGCGGCTTCCTTGGCAGGCGCCGGCTTCGCGGCCGCAGGAGCGGCCTTCGGCGCCTCCTTCGCGGCGGCCGGAGCAACCTTCGGGGCTTCCTTGGCGGCCGGCTTCGCAACTTCCTTGGCGGGGGCCGGAGCGGCCGGCGCCTTCTTTTCTTCCTGGCAGCCCGCCACGAAGAAGGACATCGCACACACCGCAACCGCGGCCATCGTCATCATGCTCTTCATTTTCTTTTTCTCCTTGTAGCCGATTCTTACGAACCGAGTTTGTTTCACACAAGCCGGGCAAGTGCCGCCGCCATGCCCACGTAGGACGACGGCGTCATCTCCAGCAGACGCTTCTTGTCGTCTTCGGGCAGTTCCAGCCCGGAGACAAACGTCTTCATAATCTCGGCCGTCACCCGACGGCCGCGCGTCAATTCTTTCAAACGCTCGTAGGGATTGGCCATGCCGACTTTCCGCATCACGGTTTGAATCGGCTCCGCCAGGACTTCCCAGTTGTGGTCAAGGTCGTCCGCCAACCGCGCGTCGTTGACCTCCAGTTTACCCAGACCTTTCTGCGTGGATTTCACCGCGACGAGCGTGTAGCCGAACCCGACGCCCATGTTGCGAAGAACGGTTGAATCCGTCAAGTCGCGCTGCATCCGGCTGATGGGAAGTTTGCGGGCGAGGAAACCGAACATCGCGTTCGCCAATCCCAGATTCCCTTCCGAGTTCTCGAAATCGATTGGGTTGACCTTGTGCGGCATCGTGGACGAACCAATTTCGCCCTTCACGGTTTTCTGGCGGAAGTAGCCCATCGACACATACGTCCACACGTCACGGTCGAAATCGAGCAAAACGACATTCCACCGCTGCAGGGCGTCGAACAACTCGGCCATACCGTCGTGTGGCTCGATTTGGAGCGTCAGACGATTCTGACGGAAACCGAATCCCTCGATCACGCCCCGCGCGAACGCCTCCCAGTCCACATCGGGATAGGCGGCGAGATGCGCATTGAAATTGCCGACGGCTCCGTTCATCTTGGCGGGCAGGACGAGACGGTCGATTTCGTCCTGCTGGCGGCGCAAACGCGCCGCGACAACGGCAAGTTCCTTGCCGAGCGTCGTGGGGGAAGCCGGCTGGCCGTGCGTGTGGGCGAGCATCGGCACGTCGGCCAACGAGCGGGCCATCTCGGCGATTTTGTCCGTCACTTCGTTCTGCGCCGTGCGCAGAACGGCCAAACCGTCCCGCAACATGAGCGCATGGGACATGTTGTTGATGTCCTCCGACGTGCAGGCGAAGTGGATGAATTCGGAACGCGACGCGAGGGACGTGCCCGCGATCTTCTCCTTCAAGAAGTACTCGACGGCCTTGACGTCATGGTTCGTCGTCTTTTCGATTTCCTTCACGCGCCGAGCGTCCGCCACGGAGAAATCGGCGGCGATCGTCGCCAGCGTGGCTTGTTCGGCATCCGTCAACGCCGGGCACTCCGCAATGCCCGGATGGGCGCACAGGGCGGCCAGCCATGCGCATTCGACCTGCACACGGCGTTTGACGAGGCCGTACTCGGAAAATACATCGCGCAAACCGTCCACCTTGGACGCATAACGCCCGTCCAACGGGGACACCGCACAGAGACTGTCAAAATCCGCCATTCATGTTCTCCAAAATTGAGAGGGTATTATAGCATATCGGGCGGCTCGTGGCACTTGGCCGAACGCCAAGATTCCCGAACCGCCCGAAACGCACGTCCGTTCCGTGTTTACTTCTGGTCGGATGAAGTGCCGCTCTCCTTCGAGAACTGCGGACGACGACCCTTGTAGCACCACATCATGATCGGCGTGGCGAGATAGATCGTCGAGAACGTGCCGCTGACTACGCCAAAGAGCATCGTCAACGCGAAGTCGAAGATCGACCCGTCACCGAACGCGAAGAGGGCGAGCACGGCGAAGAACGTCGTGAGCGACGTGATGACCGTACGGCCCAGGCACTCGTTCAACGCGCGGTTGCAGAGTTCCTTGAACGGCGTCTTCTGATCCTTGCGGAGGTCTTCACGGATACGGTCGAACACGACAATCGTGTCGTTCACCGAATAACCGACGATGGTCAGGAGGGCCGTGATGACGAGCAGGGAGACCTGCCGGCCGCAGAGCGAGAAGAGGCCGAGCGAGATGAACGCATCGTGGGCGAGCGCGACAATCGCGCCCACGCCGAAGCCCCACTCGAAACGGAACGCGACGTAGATCAGAATCGCGCAGAGCGAGAGAATGACGGCCCACGCACCGGACTTCTTCAAGTCCGCGCCGACGGTCGAACCCACTTCGTCCACGGACACCTGCTGGATATTCGCATCCTTGAACGCATCCTGGAGGAGTTTCGTGACATGGCCCGCGACGTCCTTCACGCCCTTGTCCACGACGCTCTCCGCCGTGTAGCCCGTTTTGACGAGCAGCGTGGAATCGCCCACGCCTTCCTGATATTGGATGATCGTGGCGTTGTCGAACGGATCGAGCACCTTGCGGATATCGCCCACCGCCGGTTTCGCGTCCTGCTTGACGGAGTAGACGAGCGAGGTACCGCCCGTGAGGTCGACGGCCAGCACGGCAGCCGGCGTCGTAAACGCACGGAAGAAGAAGATGCCGAGCGTGATGAAGACGAGCGCGAACGCGCCGATCACCATCGGACGGCCAAGGCGCATGAAGTCGAACTTCGGCAGCTTAGCCGCGAAATTGAGCATCCGGAACGGCTTCATCGAATCAGGGTTGACCGTCTTGTCGAAAATAAGGCGCGTGACGATGACGGCGGTGAACATCGAGATGATCACGCCCGCTGTGAGGGTGATGGCGTACCCACGCACCGGACCCGTGCCCACGATGAAGAGGACGACGCCCGTAACAATCGTCGTGATGTTCGAGTCCAGAATCGCGGAGAACGCATGACCGTAGCCTTCCTTGATCGCCGTGCCGGCGGAGGCCTTACGCTCGAACTCCTCGCGGATGCGCTCGAAGATAATCACGTTCGCGTCGACGGCCATGCCGAGCGTCAGGACGAGACCGGCAATGCCAGGCATCGTGAGAACAGGCAACTGGAGCGAACCCGTGCCGCCCATGGCCGCGTCCTTGGCGAAGACGCCCAGGATGTTCGCAACGAACACAAGCGCGGCCGGCAGGAGCGCAATGTCGAGGAAGAGCGCGATGTTGGCGACCATACCGGACATCCCGTAGTAGATGGCCATAAAGACGGCCACGAGAAGGAAGCCCAGCGCGGCGGCGACCATGCCCGCCTGTTTGGCGTCTTCGCCCACGGTCGGGGAGACGGCGGATTCGGCGAGGAGCTTCAACGGCGCCGGCAACGCACCGGCGTTCAGATCGTTCGCCAACTGCTGAGCCTCGGCTGCCGTGAAGTGGCCCGTAATCTGGCCACGCGCACCGATTTCGCTCTGGATGACCGGCGCGGAGACGAGCGTGTCGTCAAGAATGATGGCGAGCTGGCGGCCCCGGTCAGTCGGGTTCTTCGGGCCATGCGCGACATAATTGCGCGTGACGTCCGAGAAGAGACGAGCGCCCTTGGAGTTGAACGAAAAGGCAATCGCCAGCGAACCGCCCGTCGGGTCACGCTCGACACTGGCGGACGTCAGGTACTCGCCCGTGATCGGCTGGGGGTTGCCCTTCGAATCGCGGGACGGGGCGCTACGGCTCACGAACGCGGCGCGGAACGAACCGTCGCCCACCTTCTCCAACATGAACTGGTAACGCGGATCCGGCGTGTGGAACGCCGCAAGACGGGTCGCATAACCCGGTGTGGACGCAACCTTTTCGTAGTTGGCCGCGCGCACAAAGCCCGAACCGCCGCGCTCGTACCCCTCCGGGCAGGCGTCGGTGGACATCAGCTTGTTCACGAGTTCGTCGTTGCGCGGATGCGTGAGACGGAATTCAAGGAACGCGGCGGACTGCAGGGATTTCTTCGCCGCCTTGCGCGTCGCCTCGTCAATGCCCGGCAACTGCACGAGCAGACGGTGGTCTTTCATACCCTGAATCACCGGCTCGTTCATGCCCATGCCGTCCACACGACGGCGAACGACCTGGATAATCCGAGCGTCGCAGTTCTGCAACGTCTCGGCGATCTTGCGGTCGACCGCGCCCGTCTCGTTCGTCAACGCCGGGTTGGCCGCCACGATCGTCTCGCGGAGCTTGTCCGTGTCCACGCCCAGCGTGAACGACGTGCCGCCCTTCAAATCAAGACCGAAACGCAACTTCTCAGAAACCGGGATCGTTACGTAGATCGAGAAGACGGCGATGATTAGCAATGCCAGCCATTTCCAGACATCATTGCGCATCGAATCTGAACTCATCTTGTTTCCTTACTGTTAGCCTTTTTAGTAGAATGAAGTGACAGTTTATCACAACCGTTCCGCGACTTCAAGTGGCGACGGAGAATTATCCATCCGACGACGAGCGCGTAGTAGGCGGACAGACCGGCGGTGAAAAAGACCCACGTCGAGACATCGTTCGACATGCCGACCTGGTTGTCCTCCCCCAACCGCACGGCGAAACCCAGTCCCACCAAGACGAGCGAAACCGCCAGAAAGACCATCACGCGCTTCGGCGTGTACGCGATTCTTCGGGAAAGGGGCTGGCGCGTCCGGGATGCCATAACGGAATCAGACGATTTTCGCCCACGCCGGATAGGGCGTTCGGATTTCCACCTCGTCGTCCGACAGCGGGTGGCGGAAGCGGGCGGCGAGCGCATGGAGACAATGGCCGACCTGGTTTTCAACAGCGAACGCGCCGTAGAGGCGGTCGTTGATGATGTGCATCCCCGCGAATGCCAACTGGGCGCGGATCTGATGCGTGACCCCGGTGAAGATGACAATCTCCAGCAGCGTCCGCGCCTCGCCGCCGAACATCGTGTGCGCGACGGGCGTAAAACGAGTCACGGCATGGAGCGGAGCCGCGCGAACTTTCGCGCGCGCCCGCGAAACGTCAATCATCCGACAGAACGGCAAGGTGGGGTCGTGAACGAGTTCGTTTTCCAATGTCCCCCCCACGGCGAACGATCCTTCCACAAGGGCGAGGTACGTTTTCTTGACCGTCTGGGCGGCGAACTGGTCACGCATCTGCGCGAACGCCGCATCCGTTTTCGCGACGAGGACAAGCCCCGACGTATCCGCGTCAATTCGATGGAGTGCGCCCGCAAGCAAGGGCTGATCGCCCACCTCCGCAACAGCGGGCCACCGCGCCACGACGCCATTCATCAACGTCCCTGTCTCCTTGCGGGAAAGCGGCTGGACGGGCAACCCAGCGGGCTTGTCGAACGCCAGCAACGCCTCGTCCTCGAAAAGCGGCCGAGCGGCAATCGCGCGGTTCGGCGCGACGCGATTGTCGCAGACCTCCGCCAACCGGCGAACCGTCACCGTTTCGCCACCACGCAGTTTCATTCCCTTGATGGCCGGACGCCCCTCCACCATTACGTCGCCATCGGCACACGCCTCGCGACAGAACGCCCGCGTCGACGTGGGAAACTGGACAGACAAAGCGGCATCCAACCGGATGCCGCCTTCACCTACGGTAAACGATACGTTCTCAATCATAACGATCCGTCATAATCGAGGGCAGGGGACCCATCCCCTCCCACGAACGATTCGACGACCACGGCAAATCCGAATCCTCGGCTGAATCCGCAATACAACCGGCCGCCAAACCCAAGGCCGCAGCGGCAAGCAACCGTGCGGCCGATTTAAAAACGTCCTTCACCATTATTCGGCAAACACGATGTCGCCCTTGGCCGCCGCGTCCTGCGCCCAATCGCCCAAGATGTCGGCGATGACGAGGTTCTTGCTCGGCACGAGCTGACGCAGACGAATGCGCCCGACGAACTCGCCGGCGGGTCCCGCGTGACCCTTACGGCGCAACCCCATTTCAAGCTGCGGCAACGCGCCCTGACGTTCCGCACCCAGCATTTCCTTGAGCGCCGCATCGGAGAACTCAACGACGGCGAACATCAACTTGTTGTCCACATGAACGAGCTTGCCCTTCTCGCCCATCGGCAGAGACGTGATGACGTTGGCCGCGCCGGGGGCGGCCGCCACGGACTGGGACGCCGCCGCCGTCACCATCTTCTTCAGCTGGTCGACAAGCTTGATCTGGCGAGCCAAATCCTCCTTGACGGCCTCCGTCTCGTCCTTGGCGGACTGCAGTTCGTCCTTGGCGGACGCGACTTCCGCATTGAGGTCTTCAATCTGCGACTTCGTCTTCGCGAGCTGCTCCTCAACGGCCTTCTTGGCTTCCTCGGCCTCGGCAACCTTGCCCTTCAGTTCTTCGATCGTCACCTTGTCCTGACGACCTTCCGGCTTCAGCTTGTTGTACTCGTTGACGAGCGTTTCAAGCTTCGTGCGGGTGTCCGCCAACTGCGCGCGGGTGGTGTTGAGCTTGGCCTGCTGCGCTTTCGCCCGATCAAAGAGCGTGTCGAGCAATTCGGCAGCCGTACCCGGCCCCTTCTTCACGAAGTCGCCCGGATTCGCCGCATCGGGAATCGGCTGACCGTCGCCGCCGAGCTTGTACAGCTGACGCAACTGAACGCGCTCCTTGTCATCCCACTTCAACGTGTCGAGGTTGGCCTCTTCGAGCTGGGCAGGATACTCCTCCAGCACGTTCTCCGTCTCCGGCGTTTCCACCAGCTTCGCCTCGATGGGCGAAACGTCCTTGCGAGCCTCGGGCGCGGTGGCCGGCTTCGCCGCGTCAACCTTCTCGATTGTCTTCGAGATGTTGACGAGATAGTCCTCTAGCTGTCGGTTGCGATCCCGCAGCAAGTCCTTCTTCCCGGACAAATTGACTTCAAAATAAAGCGCGGCAGCCGCGACCACAAGAATCACGTAAACGAGAGCGTGCACTGCTTTGTTCATACGATAGAACCTTATTTTAGAACCTGACTTTGGATGACCCAGACCGAACCTGCGTCTTCACGGTGTATAAGGATAATGGAAATTCGGCGATTCGGCAATAGGAAAATGAAAAAACTTTTCAGCGCGTCTCAGAGGGTCAAGGCACGATGCCGCCGCCGAGCGCCTTGTAGAGGGCGATCAGGTCGAGCGTGATCTGTCCGCGGCTGATCGTCAGCGACTCTTCCAGCGTCAGCAGCGAGCGCTGCGCGTCGAGCACGTTGTTGAAGTCCGCAAGGCCGTTCTTGTACAGGTCGTTGGAAATATCCACCGCCGCACGCGCCGCCGCGACTGCGCCCTGAAGCGACTGGTAACGGTGGTACTCCTGCGTGTAGGCGCTGTAGGCGTTGCGCGTTTCGCCGAACGCCGTCTGCACGGCGAGTTCGTACTTGAGCGCGGCCTCGGCCATCTTGGACTCCTCGGCCTTCATGTTCGCAACGAGGTTGCCGCCCTGGAAGATCGGCCAGCTGAAGCCCGGCCCGATGGACGCGAGAAACGCATCGCGGCGGAAGAACTTGTTGGCCTTCACGCTATCAAGCCCTAGCGACCCGTTGATGAAGAAGCGCGGAAAGAGCTGGGCCGTGGCTACGCCGACGAATGCAACCTGCGCGGCGAGCTGGCGCTCGGCGAGGCGGACGTCGGGACGGCCGCGCAGCGTGTCAAGCGGAATCTCCGCGAGGCGCTGCGGTGCGACGAGCCAGTCGCGCGGCGGCAGATCTTTCAGCAGTTCGTGTAACGCGCCCGGCATCGTGCCGGTGAGAATCGCGAGTGCGTTCATCAACTTCTCCTCCTGCGCGAGGAGGTTCGGAATCGTCGCGCGCGTCTGCTCGACGTTGTACTTGGCCTGGTTGACGGCGAGTTCGTCGCCAATGCCGGAATCGAGCCGCGACTTCAGAATGTCGTACGTCTCGCTCTGGAGCTTCAGGTTCGTCCGCGCCACGACGAGACGTTCCTGCGTCGTACGAAGCGCGACGTACTGGCTGCCGATTTCAGACGTGAGGGACACCCAGGCGTCCTCCAGCGAACACTCTGCGGCATCCAAGGTGGCGTTAGCCGCCTCGTAAGCGCGACGCGATCCGCCGAAGATGTCGATTTCCCACGTCGCGTCGAACCCGCTACTCCACGTATCACCGTGATAGTTTTCGCCCTTCGCCCAACGCGAACTCGTGAAGCGATGTTCGCCACTGCGCGTGTACGTCCCGTCCATCGTCACCTTCGGCAAGAAGTACGACACGGCGCCGACGAGTTCCCAACGCGCCTGGACGAGACGCTGCTGCGCCATGAGGAACGTCAGGTTGTTCGAGATGGCGGCGTCCACGAGATTCGTGAGCACATCGTCGTTGAACTGGTTCCACCAACCGCGAATCGAATCCGCCGTGATGACCTTGCGCGGATCGCCCTGCGCGTCCGCCGCCTGGAACTCGCCCGTCGCCGTCTTGTTCGTCGTCGGATAGCCGGCGTCGGGAAGCGCCACCGCCGGCGTCGCGATTTCGGGTTCCTTGTAGTCGGGTCCGACGGCCCACGTGCCGCACCCGGCGGCCAGCAGCAGAAGCCCGGCCGCGCCCATCGTCGTCGTCAATTCAATTTTCATGTCTTTCCCTCCTCCTTTACTTGGATGCCCGGTCTTTGAGCTGGCGCTTGCGCAGCGACGTCACCTGAAGATAGTTGAACGCGCGTTTGATGTGTTCGCGCCACGTTTCGAAGAGCGCGTAGAGCCCCGGCACCAACAGGATGCCGAACGCCACGGACGCGCCCATGCCGAAGAACTCCGTGATGCCGATCGCGTTACGGGACGCGGCGCCCGCGCCTGCGGCGCACCACTTCGGGAAGAAGAGGTTCAGCACCATCGGCAACGTGCCGAGCAACGTCGTGAGCGCCGTCATGAGCAGCGCGCGCAGACGTTCACCGGCGGCGGACGCGGCGGCCTCGACGATCGAGTAGCCTTCGAGTTCGCGCTTGTCCTTCGCGAACTCAACGATCAGAATCGCGTTCTTCGACGCAAGGCCGACGAGCAGCACAAGACCCAGCTGGGCGTAGATGCTCAGGCTCAGGCCGAACAACTTGAGGCCCACGAGGGCGCCGAGCACGGCCACGAAGATCGACAGCATCACCGGCATCGGAATCGTCCAGGATTCGTACTGCGCCACGAGGAACAGATAGCCGAAGATGAGGGCGAGACCCACGAGCGGGGCCGTGCTGCCGGACGTGCGCTGCTCCTGGAAGGTGATACCGCCCCATTCATAGGCAAAGCCCTTCGGCAGTTCGGCTTTCATCAACTCGGCGATTTCCTTGATGACCGTGCCCGTGGCGACGCCCGGCTTGGGCATGACGGTAAGGTCCGCCGACGGATACATGTTGAAGCGCTTCATGGTACGCGGACTCAGTTCGCGTGTGATCGTGCCCAGCGAGCCGAGCGGAACCATGCTGCCCGTGTCGGAGCGCACGTAGAGACGCTGCACATCCTCCGGCGTGGCGCGGCCGGACCAGTCGGCGCGAACAGTCACGCGGTTCACCTGCGTACCAAGGTTCACGTCGTTCACATAACGCGAACCGAGATAGTTCTGCATCGTCGAGTAGGCCGTCGCCACGGGGACGTGGAACATCTGGGCCTTGTCGCGATCCATGTTGAAGCGCAGATGCGGCGTCTTCGACGTGAAGCCGGAGAACGCGGCCATCACGTTCGGGTTCGCGTTGAGCGCCCTGAGCACCTTGCCCTGTACCTCGTCGATCAGCGCGGGGTCGGTGGACTCAGTCGATTCAAGACGGAGGTCGATGGCGTCGCTCATGCCAAGACCGGGGATGGCCGGCGGCATGAAGACGCGCCAGGACGGTTCCGGAATCACGGAGAGTTCCTTCTGAATACGCCCCACCATCGCGGCGGCCGACTGGTCCTTCCGGGGACGCTTGTTCCAGTCCTCCAAGTCCGCCACGAGCAGACATTGCGATTCACCGCGTCCGCTCGTGAACGAGAAGCCCTGCACGGTGAGGCAGCTCTTCACTTCCGGCATCTTGTTGAGAATGTCGACGGCGCGCATGGCCACGTCCCGCGTACGGGGCAGCGTCGTGCCTTCGGGCATTTCCATGGAGACGAACACGACGGCCTGGTCTTCGGACGGCAGGAACGACGTCTCCGTGTGGCGGAACATCTGCACCGCGCCGAGAATCGTGAGCGTCAAGAGCACGCCCACGAGCATGAGCCGGCCGGACAGCCAGCGCGCGCAGCCGACGAAGAAACCCTTGAACTTGTCAACGCCCCAGTTGAACCACGCCAGCGGGCCGTGCTTGAACGGACGCGCCTCGCGGAGGAGGAGCGAACAGAGCGCCGGCGCCAACGTCAACGCGCACACGGTCGAGAAGCAGACGGCCGTCGACAGCGTCACGGAGAACTGCTGGTAGATGCGCCCCTGAATGCCGCTCATGAACCCGATCGGCACGAAGATGCCGAGCAGCACGAGCGTCGTCGCGATGACGGCCGACGTCACGTCGCTCATCGCCTGGATCGTGGCCTCCTTCGAGTTGTAGCCGCGCGTCTCGATCAGGTACTGGACACGCTCGACCACGACGATGCAGTCGTCCACCACGACGCCGATGGCCAGCACGAGGCCGAACAACGTCAGAATGTTGATCGAGTAGTCGAGCATGGCCATGACGATGAACGTCGAGCAGATCGACACAGGAATCGTCAAGCACGGAATCAGCGTCGCGCGCCAGTCTTGCAAGAAGATGTAGCAGACAAGCACGACGAGGATGAACGTGATGACGAGCGTCTCGACGATTTCGCTGATACACATGCGCACGTAGCGCGTCGCATCGTAGGCAACGATGTACTTCATGTCGCCGGGGAAGTTGGGCTGCAACCGGTCCAGCTCCGCAAGCACGGCGTCCATCGTGGCGATGGCGTTCGCGCCCGGCTTCTGGTTGATGGCGATCTGAATGGAGGTGGCGTTGTTGTACTGCCCATCGAACGAATAGCTTTCTTCGCCGATTTCCGTCCGCGCAACATCTTTCAGGCGCACCATACCGCCGTTCTCGTCGCGGCGGATGACGATCTCGTCAAACTCCTTCGCCGTCAGCAGACGCCCCTTGGACAGGAGCGTGTAGGAGAACGCGCCGTGCTTCTGAACGGGCGCGGAACCGACGACGCCGAGCGAAGCCTGCACGTTCTGCTTGGAAATGGCGGCGATGACCTCTTCGGAGTTCATGCCCTGCGCGGCCATGCGGTTCGGATCCATCCACACGCGGACGGAGAGCTTCGGACCGTAGATCTGCGCGTCGCCCACGCCCGGCACGCGGAGAAGCACAGGCTGAATGATGTTGTAGGCGTAGTCCGACATCTGGAGACGCGAAACCTTCTTCCCCGGCGACTGGAGGGCGATGAAGCCCAGGTTGTCGGTGGACTGCGCACGGACGCGACCGCCGAGTTCCTTCGCTTCCGCCGGCAGTTTGGCCTCCGCCTGCGACAGACGGTTCTGGACTTTCACAAGGTCCATATCCTGGTCGGACTCGACCTCGAACGAGACGGACAGCGAGTAGGTGCCGTCGTCCGCGCATTCGGACGACATGTAGATCATGTCGTCCACGCCATTGATCTCGTTCTCGATCGGCGTGGCGATCGTGTTCATCACCTCGCGGGAGTTGGAACCAGGATACGTGTACGTAACCTTGATTTCGGGCGGCGTCACACGGGGATACTGCGTAATCGGCAGACTCGTAATCGCCATCACGCCGGCAATCGTCAGCAGGATGGAGATGACCATGGCGAATCGCGGGCGTTCGACGAACACGCGCGAGAACGTCTTGATCTGATTGATCGATTCTCGGATTGAAATCTTCATGGATGAAACCTCTCAGTCAGCGCATTTCCGCTGCGGGAAACGGCGGAACTACTTGTCCGACTTCTTACCCTCCGAACCCGCCGTGCGCTCCTCGTAGGTCTTGTAGTTCGGATCGTTCTCCTCGTTCGGCGTCGCGTCCGTCAGATAGACCTTCATACCGTCGGCCAGCTTGCTCGTGCCGGACACGACGACCGTCTCGCCCTCCTTGACGCCGTCCAGGCAGGGCACCCAGCCGTTCGACATTTCCTCCGTCGTGACGGCGCGCGCCACGACCGTGTTGTCCGACTTCAGCACCCAGACGCCGACGTTGCCGCCCGGCAGGTCGAAGATCGCGGACTGCGGCACGCAGACCTTCTTCGGCGCCGTCTTCAGATCCGCGATCAGCGTGACGTACGTGTTCGGCACGAGAAGCCGGTCGGGGTTGGGGAAGGAGAGACGCATGGTGATCGTGGCCGTCTCGGCGTTCATCGTGTTGTCATCGAACGCGAACGTGCCCACACCGTTGTAGACGTCGCCCGTCGGCAGGACGATGCGCATCCGACGGTCGACGTCCTTTCCGGCGAGAAGGGCCGTGCGCCAGCTGACGTAGGCGCGGTCGGTGAGCGGGAACGTCACGCGGATGGGGTCGATCTGCACGATCTTCGCCAGCGGCCCCTTCGACGGCGCCACGTAGTCACCCACGTGCGCGGACGTCTTGCCGATCTGCCCGGCGATCGGCGCGATGACGCGGGCCTTCTTCAAGTCGTACTCGGCGACGACGAGGTTCGCCTTGGCCTGGAGGACGGCGGCCTTGGACTTCTCCGCGCCGGCCTCGGCGTTGTCGCGTTCAAGCTGCGTGATGCCACGCGCGTCCGCCTTCTGCATACGTTCCCAGTAGCGTTCGGCCCGACGCGCCTCCGCCTCGGCCGCCTCAAGGTCCGCCTTGCGCTGGTTCACGACGGCGCGGTAGCGTTCGTCGTCCAGCACGTAGAGCAGCTGCCCTTCCTTGACGATGTCGCCTTCCTTGAACTTGACTTCCTTGATGTAGCCGTCCACCTGCGGGAGGAGTTCGACCTCCTGGACCGGTTCGGCGTGGGCGATGAACTTTTCGGGAAGATTGTATTCGCGCAGCTCGGCCTTCGCCACCGCCACGCTCGTCGCCGGCGCCTCGCGCACCGGCTTCTGCTCGACTTTCGCCGGCATCATGTCGCGCACCATCCAGCCGCCGGCCACCGAGGCCGCCGCCAGCGCCACCGTTCCGACAATGGAACCGATGGAAGAGCCGTTCTTCTCGGCGGACTTCGCCGTGTCTTTCTTCGCTTCTGCTTCCATTCTCTAATCTACCTTCTGTTTGCTATTGATTCGTTAAACTCGTTTCAGGGAATTCCAAATCGCCTCGTAGGCCTCACGCAACGTCGCCTCAAGGTCGCTGCTGAGGAAGTTCTCGATGCGCGCGCGGACGAGCCCGTGCCAGAGCGACACGCAGGCGTTCGCCATGTTCTCGACCGAAATGTCGGGGCGCACACGCCCCGCGCGGACATCGTTTTGAAGTGCCGTGCGGAAAGCGTGGAGCGGACTGAACTTGTCGTTGGCCAGCAGGTTCTCCCGCACCTTCGCCATGGAGGCGTCCGTCCAGCGGATCCGACTTTCCATGAACATGAAGAACGCCGAACCGTGGGCGTCGCGAATCGTGGCCACGGCGTCCTTGACCATCATGTCCGCCACCTCCGGGAACGTCAGCTCACCCTGCGGCTTCAAGGCGTCGATCTGCTGCTTGAACTTGTCCAGCATCTCGTCCACGAGCGCGATGAGCAGCGCCTCCTTCGAGGCGAAATGCCAGTAGACCGCGCCCTTGGTCATCTTCAGGTCGGCCGCGATGTCCGTGAACGTCGTATGCTCGTAGCCCTGCCGCGCAAAAAGGGCCAGCGCGCGTGAGAGAATGCGCGTGCGCGTCTTTTCGGCTTCGTCTTTCGTCTTGCGTGGCATGTCTTGTCCCGATTTGGGCTTTTCAAGGGCGCGTATTATACATACCTACTGGTAGGTATGTCAAGTGACCGCAGA
>CAZTHR010000018.1:0-6036 GCA_964613265.1 uncultured Lentisphaeraceae bacterium
CTCGATGCAGAAGAAATGCGACGAGATGTCGCAAGAAAAGCATTCGGCGGGAACGCCGAAGCCTCTATGTGTGACGCGCATCATGTTCCAGTTGGAGCAGTAGGGCCACTTCTGTGCATCTGCCGGAAGGTCGGACAGAACGACAAGGCAGATAACGCACATGCATCCCATACCGATGGCACGGGAACGAACGGGCGCGGCACCCCCGCCCGAGGAAGCGCACTTCTCTCGCTCATGTGTACAGACCCTTTCAAGGATGTCATCACGAGTATATCATGTTCCGGTACGAACCTCAATTATTGAGCGAAAATGGCAGGAAATCTGACCGCCAAACTTGGACGAAAACAGCCGCCGGGACTTGCCACGGTAAGGTCGCTCGGATCTGCGTCTAACAAAATGAAATCAGATTTGCTATAATGCCATTAAGTTTACAAGCCATGAAACGAACGCCAAACACGACGATCAACCGCTTGAAAAGCACGACGAACGACGAGGGAATCGTCGCATACGAATGCCACGGGCAACGAAACGGAGGTGCCTTGTGAATCGAAGTAATCGCGTAGTGGATGAAAACACATTCGGCAACAACACGTTCACAAAACTCATGTCATAAGGAAGTTGAAATGTCAGACTTGGTTGCATTGGCTGTCGGCATCGCGGCTCATCGGCGTATAAACTCCATCCGCGGCGACATGCGAGATCAAAAACTCAGCCTCAACGAGAGCGAATTGTCCGCCGTCTCGATGAGGCAGGACATTGAGAAACTCTATCTCATCGTTGAAGCTCTATGGGCCATCATCAAGCAAACGACCGATCTGTCAGATGACGATTTCAATGAACTCATCCGGCAGATTGATCTGCAAGACGGCAAATTGGATGGACGGAACTCTTCCCACGTGCAAATCCGCAAATGTGCAAATTGTGGTCGGACGATTTTGAGAGGGCAAACCAAGTGTTCGTACTGCGGCGAAGAAATCGACGTTACGCCTCTCTTTCGGCATAACGGGAAATAAGCACAGACTTGCCCTCAATTTGCCGCGCGTCCCCATTGACTTTCAACCTGAATTTTGACATTATGCTTTTCCCATTTAGAAACACTGCACTTCGAAACAGCGCACGAGGAAAAGGACATGACAAAATATCTGGCCTCCAAAGCAGACGCAACATCCAAGCAGGTCTTCGACGAACACAAGAACCTCGTCATGAGCAAAGAAACAAAAACCATTCCCGAATATGAATGCGCGGGCATTGAAACGATCGCCCGTGGCGTCTGCGTCCAGAACGGCAAAGTCCTACTCTGCAAAGCCAAGGGCGGACGGACATTCTATCTGCCGGGCGGTCACATCGAGTTCCGCGAAACGGCGCGTCGTGCGCTCATACGCGAAATGCGCGAAGAGATGGGGGTGGACGTCACCGTCGGACGATTCCTCGGCATTGTTGAAAACGCTTTTCTCCAGCACGACGCCCCCCACGCCGAAATCAACCTCGTCTACGAAATGGAACTCCCCGCCGACACACCCGCCGTCGCACAGGAAGATTGGATTGCGTTTGAATGGGTCCCCTATCTGGACATCGGACGTACCGCCACCCTCCTGCCCCCGACGATGAATGCGTTCATCCGCACCGTCGCCCAAGGCGATACGGTCGTACCCGTCGACCTTCTCGACGGCGACCACTGTCGTTAAGGCGTTTCCTTAAGTATTTCGGCGGGCGAGGCGAAGAAGGTCATTGAGGACTTCTTGTATTCTTTCGTCGAGAGCAACATCGTCGTAGGCGGCGCAAAACCGAGCGTCGCTTCCAATGTCTCCGACAACAGCCGATGCTGGCGCTGTGCGTCATCGAGCGACCGCGCGTGCACCATTGCAAAGAGATTGTAGGGAAAATCCGGCGCCGGGGGACGCTCATAGCAATGCGTCACCTCGTTCCGCGCGGCCAACGCACGACCGGCCATGTGCGTGTCGCCCGCCACCTGCCAACAGCACATGCCGTTCGCCGTCCAGCCCGCGTTTCGGTGCGCAAGCAACAGCCCAATCCGTTTGAGCCGGCCGCTCCGCCGCCACATTTCAAGCTGCGCCAACACGTCCCATTCCCGCAGACCGGCTCGTGCGGCCACGGCGGCGAAATAGTCCGCTCGAACATCCGTGTCCCCCTGCAACGCCGAAATAATCGCACGGTCACGCGCCGTGACGGACGGGCCGTCCGCCGTCGACTCATCCCGTGTGCGCGTCGCGCCACCGAACACCACGTCGACTTTGTAGCGGACGGTGGCCGGCAAGATGCGCACAACGTACGGCGCCACACGCGCCGCCACGTCGTCCGCCATCGCGGCAAACACATCTTTTGGGTAGCTGAGCGTGAACCAAAGATTGGGGATGGACGGCGCCGATGGTTCAGATGTACCGCCCAACATCGGTTCGCGTACGTAGCAGTGTGTGACCCCGACCAGCGGCGTCAGCCGCGCGGCCACGGCGTCCAATTCGGCGACGGGCACGACCGCCCCGCAGAGGACGGAACGATAGCCCAAACGGCGCGTGTCGAATACGGCGCCAAAACGACGAACCAGGCCGTCCGCCCGGCACCGCGCCAGAAAACCCAGCAAGTCAGATTCGGAACAGGCGAGTTCGCGCGCAAGGGCTTCAAACGGACGAGCCTCCAACGGGATACCCCGCTGGAGTGCGGCCAGCCAACGTTCTTCGACGGCGGTCACCGCTTCGTATCCGCAGACGCCGCAGGACGATTGTAGGGATAGGACACCACATCGTCCACAATTTGCCGCGCCAGTTCCTGCGCGATACGCCCGGCCGCGTTACGCTGCCCGGTCAACAAATCGCCCTGGACGCTGAACGTGGTCTCCGCCGTGTAGCGGCGGTTTTCCTGCAAGACCGTCCCCGCGTCCTTGTTGACGAAGGAGACTTCCGCTTTCACGATATAACGGTACTCGGACGCACGACGACCAAACGCACGATCATACGAAATGTGCTGACGGTCTGCACTGACAATCGCGCCCTGGACTTCAATCGTTGAATCGCCCGGGCGACGGATGGAGAACGTGCCCTCGCGCTGGAATTCCCGCAGGACGTATTGCGTCGTGACAGCGCCCAATTCGGCGGCATTCGTACGATTCTCGAAGACCGGCACGGCAACGGTGCGAATCTCCTCCGGCACACGCGACGTCCAGCGATAGTTTGTACAGCCGCCCGTCAAGAGCGCCGCCAGCGTCAGAAGATAAAAACCCTTTTTCATTCGGCTGCCTTTTCCGTTACGCCGGGACGCGCCCCGGCTTTCAGTTGTTCGATCCGCGCACGTACGTCGTCCGCATGGGCCGACGTCGGATAGTCTTTCAGAAAACGCTCCCACGACGCAATCGCCGCATGGCGCGTCCGCTGCTTCGCATCGTAGAACTTCGCCCGCGTGTAGGCGTCCTCCGCCATGTACTGCGTCAGTTCCTCCTGCCACGCCTTGAGTTCGTCGGCCTGGTCATGGTCGGGGTGGCGCTGGAGCGCCATCTTCAGATAACTTGCCGTATCCTTGCAGCGCGGAATGTTGTAGGCCAGACGGCGGCACAGCCACATCCGCGCACGTGCCTCCAGATAGACGGCCAGTACGGCCTCCTTCGACTGCGGATACTTGTTCTGCAAACTCGAATAGACCTGCACGGCCTCCTCGTAATGGTTGTCCTGCTCGCGCAAATCGGCAATGCGCAACATGGCCTCCGGCACATAAGGCGCACCCGGCGCCCGACGGACAATCGACTCGTAATGTTGGCGCACGAGGCGGTTTGACAGGAAGGAAAATCCGAGGAACGACTTGCGCTCCTTCACCATCACGTTGACGAGCTGGTAGGCGCGTTCAACAAGTTCGCCGTAGGGGCAGTCCTTCGGATAGAAATCCAACAGGTACTCAAGCGCATCAAACGCATCCTCGTATTCACCCAAGTCACGCGCCAGAATCGTCGCCATCCGCATCTGCGCACGTGGCGCCTCCGGCGCGGCGGGCCATTCGCGCACGAGCGCGTCACACGCCTTGACGGCGTCCTTGAACTCGCCCGCCCCTTCCAATTCCCGCGCCAACGCATACTGTTCGGCAGGCGTTTCACGCTTGACGGAAAGAAACCAAGATTTTTCGCGACGCTCCGGGTGCGGAATGTCATCCAGCCCGTCAAACCCCGGATAGGCGTCTGTCGCATACGGCGACGCGCCGCCGACGCCCGCGCCGGCAACCCGCGGCACGGCGGGCAGCGAGGCCGTCAGTACGGCCATCGCCACAAAACATACAATCTTTTTCATAGGCGCACACATTGTACCAAATTCCCGTCAGTCCTGATTGCCCTGACCGAAATCGGGTTCGCGACGCCCCTTGAAACTCCGCCGCGCCGGACGCGACCGCTTGGCGTTCGCCGGATGAACGAACTTCTTTTCTTTCTTCTCGCCGAAGAAATGGGAACCGGGATGACGCTGAGCGCCCTTCCGATTCCGCTCACCGCCGCGAACCCACGGCGCCTGCGGCAGCCCTTCCCCTTCCTTGCCGACTGCGCGTTCGGCTTTCTCGGAATGGAACGGCTGGTCGCGGTCGACGGGAATCGTCTTGCGGATATAGCGCTGGACGGCTTTCAGCAACCCCTTCTCTTCGGGGGCGACGAAAGAAATCGCGGCTCCGCTTTCACCGGCACGCGCCGTGCGGCCAATCCGATGAACGTAGCTTTCCGTCTCGATGGGCAATTCCATGTTCACGACGAGATCCACGTCCGGCACGTCGATGCCCCGACTCGCGATGTCCGTCGCCACGAGGACGCGCACCTTGCCGTTCTTAAAACCCTGCAACGCGCGGATACGCTGGTTCTGCGACTTGTCCGAATGAATGGCCGAGGCGGGAATGTCACGCGCAAGAAGCTTGCGTTCCACGCGATCCGCGCCGTGGCGCGTCCGCGCGAACACGATCACACGATACCACTCGGGGTGGTTCTCCAGCAGATGGATGAGCAGACTGTCCTTGCTCCCCTTCTCCACGAGCATACACTTCTGGTTGATACGGTCGACCGTCGGCGCTTCGGGAGAGATGGTAATCTGAAGCGGATCATTGACGAGTTCGCCCGCAAGCTTCATGATTTCGGGCGACAGCGTGGCGCTGAAGAACATCGACTGGCGCATTTTACCACCCGCCTGCGCACCGTCAATCGCCCCCTCGCCGCTGGCGCCGGCGGTCGTCCGGTTCGACGGCAACTTGGAAATGATACGGCGAATGTCCGGCAGAAAGCCCATGTCCAGCATCCGGTCCGCCTCGTCCAACACGAACATCTCGACCTTGTCCAGATAGAGGACGCCCTGCGTCATGAGATCCATCAGACGGCCGGGCGTGGCAATCACGATGTCCGCGCCCCGCCGCAAGGCCTTCACTTGCGGCACTTGCGAGACGCCACCGAAGACGACGGCATAACGAAGCCCCGTGTACTTCGCGTACAATTCGGTGTTCTCGGCGATCTGGGCGGCGAGCTCGCGCGTCGGCGAAAGAACGAGCGCGCGCGGATGACCCGGCACAACCGCCGCGTCTGTACGAGTGTTCAGCAGACGCTGGAGAATCGGCAACATAAACGCGGCCGTCTTGCCCGTTCCCGTCTGCGCACACCCGATGAGGTCGCGCCCTTCCGTCAGTGGACGAATCGCCTGTTCCTGGATGGGCGTGGGTACGGCGTAACCGCGTTCGCCAAGGGCGTGCTGCAACCGCACGTCGAGCGACCCAAAGACGTTCGCCTCGAACGCGGCCGGCGGCGGCGTCTGCGGCAGTTCAGGAATCGGCAACGGCTTGTCGACCTCAGCAAGACCGGGATGGCGCGGCCCGCGCCCGCCACGGCCACCACGACCGCCGCCATGACCGAACGAACGGCGCTTCTTGAATGCGCCACCGTGCCCGCCATGGTCGCCAAATCCCCCGCGTTCATCACGTCCGCCGAAACCGCCACGGCCACCACGACCGTCCCGATCAGTGCCACGGCCACCACGACCGCCCCGATCACCGCCCTTGCCAAACTTCTTTCCGCCG
>CAZTHR010000018.1:6136-17207 GCA_964613265.1 uncultured Lentisphaeraceae bacterium
GCCACGGCCACCACGACCGCCCCGATCACCGCCCTTGCCAAACTTCTTTCCGCCGATTGGATAATGGAAATCGCCCATCTGTCTACTCAACCCTTCTTGCCCTAACTGTCAACATGAAACTCCATCTGCCGAGCATTGTCAGATGACGCCTTTGATGTACTTCTCCTTCAACGCGCGCCACAAGACAACGCAGAAGGCGGAAAGTGGAATGGCAAGCAGCAACCCGACCATCGAGTGGAAGACCGCTCCCCAGAAAAAGAAACTGAAAATAACGCCCGCGTAGCCGAGCCCCGTCTTGTCACCTTGGATCTTCGGGGTGATCCAGTAGCCGTCCGCAAACTGCCCGGCGCCCCACACGCAAAGGACGCCAATCAGACGCAGCGCCGTACCGCCGTCGCCGAAGTAGGCCAGCGGGAGGGCGAGCGGCAGAATCAGCACCGTACCCAGCAACGGCACAAGATTAATCGTCCCGAGCAGAAAGCCGAGCATAAAACCGTAGGGCAGCCCCACGAGCATGAAGCCCGTGCCGTAGAGAAGCCCCTCGATCAAGCAGATTAGGACCTGACGTTGGAAAAAACTCACCAGAATATCGATGAACGCATCAACCTGCTTGGCCACAAACCCCTTCGTCTCCGCCTTGAGGAACGGCAACTCCTGCACAACGGCGGCGCCACCCATGTTCGGCCGCGTGAGAAAGAACGCGAAGAAGAGGAATCCGACAAGAACCGTGGCCAGGTTCGTAAGGTACTTGAGAACACTCACGCCGGCTTTCACGGCATCCGTCCCGTAGGCACTGCCGAGCGCGGAGACGAGTTCCCGCGAAAAACGAACCGGATCCGTGAGGAACATCATCGGGAGATCGTCCGGTTTCGTACCGAACTGCGTCAACAGCGCCTGCGCCGTGGGAACGTGTTCGTTCACCCAGCCGCTCAGGCGCGTGGCGACCATCGGCGCGGTCTTGACAAGATGGACGGCCTGATCAATGACGAACGCGCCGCCGAACCAGGCAATCAGCACAAATGGAACGATGACGGACGCCAACATCAGCACCATCGCGATGGTGGCGTTGTGGACGCGCGCCACGAGCCATTCGTAGTAGGGCTTGAAGAGGAGGGACAGGAACAGTCCCAAAACGACCGGCATCAACGCCAACGATGCAAAGCGTACAAAGGACAGCACAAACCATCCAATGAGCAGCGTGAACGACAGAACCAACGCGAAAGCCAGCACCGTGATGCCCGCCGCCACCGTCTTCTTCTGCGAGGGCGTAAAATCAATCATGGTTGTATTGTAGCATAACCGCCTCTTCAAGGCAAAGAAAGAGGGTCCGCGAATATCCGAGGACCCTCTTCCTTCACATCCTGTCCAAGGCCTATTCGGCGTTCGGACGGACTTTGCCTTCCTTGATGCGCTTCTCGATGACCTGCTTGGAGATCGACGCCGGAACCGGCTCGTACTGCTTGAAGATCATCGTGAACGTACCACGACCCTGCGTAACCGTACGGATGGCGTTCGAGTAACCGAACATTTCACCCAACGGAACCGTCGCCTTGATCAGCTTGACGCCGCCACGGTCGTCCATGCCCTCGACGCGGCCGCGACGCTGGTTGATGGAGCCGTTCGCCGCACCCATGTACTGTTCCGGCACCACGACTTCGACGTCCATCATCGGTTCGAGCAACTGCGGCTTCGCCTTGAGGAAGCCCTGCTTGAAGCACTGACGCGCGCACTCGATGAACGCAAATTCGTTCGAGTCGACTTCGTGGTAGGAACCGAAGTAGACCGTCGCCTTGACGTTCACCACCGGGAAGCCCGCGAGCGGACCGGCTTCGAGCGCCTTGCGAACACCCTTTTCGACCGCCGGGATGTATTCCGTCGGAATGACACCGCCCTTGACTTCGTTGATGAACTCGAATTCCTTGCCGGGTTCCTGCGGCTCGATGCGGAGGCAGACGTGCGCGTACTGGCCGCGACCACCGGACTGCTTGACGTGCTTGTACTCGCTCTCGACCGACTGCTGGATCGTTTCGCGGTAGGCCACCTGCGGCGCACCCACGTCGCACTCGACGCGGAATTCGCGTTTCAGACGGTCGACGATGATGTCGAGGTAGAGTTCGCCCATGCCGGCGATGATCGTCTCGGACGTCTCCTGGTCGAAGGACACGACGAACGTCGGGTCTTCCATCGCGAGGGCGTGGAGCGCAACGCCGAGCTTTTCGTTGTCCGCACGGGATTTCGGCTTGACGGCGACGGAAATCACGGGCGCCGGGAAGTCGATGGATTCAAGCGTAATCTTGTGGTCGGGCGAGCAAAGCGTATCGCCCGTGCGCGTTTCCGTCAGACCCACGCAGGCCACGATGTCGCCGGCGTGCGCTTCGTCCAGCGGCTCCTGGTGGTTCGCGTGCATCCGGAAGAGGCGGCTGATGCGCTGCTCGCGGTCAATCGTCGAATCGAGCAGTTCCTCGCCGAGTTTCAGAATACCCGAATAGACGCGGACGAACGTGATCTTGCCGCCGGACTTCGGATCGTTCATAATCTTGAACGCCAGACCGCAGAACGGCTCGTCGTCCTTCGGCTCGCGCTTCTGGTTCGGATCGTCGGCCGAAACGGCCGCGCCCGCATCGAGCGGAGACGGCAGATAATCCACCACGCCGTCGAGCAACTGCTGGACGCCCTTGTCCTTGAACGCGGAACCGCAGAACGCCGGCGTGATCGTGCGGGCGATGCAGCCCTTGCGCAGACCCTTCTTGATGTCCTCGACCGGAAGCGTCCCTTCCTCGAAGAACTTGTTCATCAGCTCTTCGTCCTGTTCGGCGGCGGACTCAATCATCTTCTGGCGGTACTCCTCCGCCTTCGCCTTCATGTCCTCCGGAATTTCCTCTTCCGTGACCGTCTTGCCGAGGGTCTTCATGTCGTAGCGGAGGGCTTTCATCTTGATGAGGTCGATGATGCCACTGAACGTTTCGCCCGCGCCGATCGGAATCACGACGGGCACCGGGTTCGCGTTGAGCTGGGACTTCATCTGATCCATCACGGAGAAGAAGTTCGCACCGACGCGGTCCATCTTGTTGACGAACGCGATCTTCGGCACTTTGTACTTCTCGGACTGACGCCACACCTGTTCGGACTGCGGCTGGACGCCGCCGACCGCGCAGTAGAGGGCCACCGCGCCGTCAAGGACGCGGAGGGAGCGTTCCACTTCAGCCGTGAAGTCCACGTGTCCGGGGGTGTCGATCAAGGAAAGGCGATAGTTGCCCCACATGACGCAGGTGGCGGCGGACTGGATCGTGATGCCGCGCTCCTGTTCCTGGACCATGAAGTCCATCGTCGCGGCGCCGTCGTGCACTTCGCCGATCTTGTAGTTCTTGCCCGAATAGAAGAGAATACGTTCGGACGTCGTCGTCTTACCGCCGTCAATGTGAGCCATGATGCCGAAATTGCGCACATGGTCCAAGGGGAACACTTTAGCTGCCATTTTCCTTCAACTCCTGTTGCTTGCAAATGAGAAAGTATTTTACGATTTTTAGGGGGTGAAAATCAAGGGGGAAATTTAAGATTTTAGAGCATCCGCAACTTGACGGGATCTTCGTCGAGAATGCCCGCATCCTTGATCTCCTTGAGCGCCGCGTCAATCGCCTTGGCGGGCGCGGGGTGCGTGAGCACCACGACGGGCGCGTAACCGGTCTCGGCGCCCTCGGCGTTCTTCTGCGCGGCGGCCGAGATGGAGACGCCGTGACGGCCGAGGATCGACGTCATCTGTCCGAAACTGCCGGCCTTGTCCAGCACGTTGAAACGCAGGTAGAAACGGCTCACGATATCGCCCGGCGCGCGGAGGCGCGTGACGCCCTCGCCATACGTCGGCACGGCGCGCGCGTAGCGCACTTCGCCCTGGGCGATGTTGCGCGCGATGTCGCCGATGTCGCCCACGACGGTGGAGGCCGTCGGAAGGCGGCCGGCGCCGCGACCGTAGAACATCGTGTCGCCCACCATGTCGCCACGCACCATGGCGGCGTTGAAGACCCCGTTCACGGAGGCCAACATGTGGTCGACCGGCACGAGCGTGGGATGGACGCCCACTTCCACATCGTCGCCATGACGCGCCACAACGGCCAGCAACTTGATGCGGTAGCCAAAGTCGGCCGCGTATTTCACGTCAAGGCCGGACAGGTTGCGGATGCCTTCCACCTGCACCTGGTCGAGCGACGGTTGGAAGCCGTAGGCGAGGGCGGAGAGGATGCAGGCCTTGTGCGCGGTGTCGAAGCCGTCGATGTCGAGCGACGGATTCGCTTCCGCATAGCCGAGCTTCTGCGCGTCCGCCAGCACGTCGTCGAACGCCTTGCCCTCGTTCTCCATGCGCGTGAGGATGTAGTTGCACGTGCCGTTGAGAATGCCGTGGATTTGCTGGATCTCGTTGCCCGCCAGCCCCTCGCGCAGCGCGCGGATAATCGGAATGCCGCCACCCACGGACGCGCCGAAGTAGATGTCCACGCCGTTCTTCGCGGCCGTGTCGAAAATCTCCCGTCCGTATTCGGCCAGCAGTTTCTTGTTGGCCGTCACCACGGCCTTGCCCGCATTGAGCGCCGCCAGCACGAACGTCTTGGCGATACCCGTGCCGCCAATCGTCTCCACAACAATGTTCACCGCCGGATCGGCGATCACGGCCTGCGCGTCCGTCGTCAGCACGTCGGGATCCACCGACACGCCGCGATCCGTCGTGATGTCCAGATCCGCGATTTTACGCAATACGATTTCCACGCCCAAGCGCTCGGCCATGACCTTGCGGTTGCGCAGCAGACCTTCCGCCACGCCCGCGCCCACGGTTCCGAATCCCAGGATGCCAACGCCAACTTGTTTCATACTCTTTTTTCGTCCTATACGTTTCCGACTTCCGGACGGCGCCTTCTCTACGACGCCGCGAACAGCCCATATCATACCGCATGAATCCTCTTGCGTCAAATCCCATTTCACTGGTATAATGTCACGCAGAAATTGACAAGGAGTTTTTTGAATGAAAAAGTTGATCGCTGCCGTCGTCTTGCTGCTCGTCCTCGCCCTCCTCTTCGCAGGTGGGGTCTTCCACTGTTGGAAAATGCGGGATACGGACGCCGCGCGCCGCCAGGCGCGGAAAGACGTCGCCCGGGAACTCCGTGCCTGCCCATCCGAGGGCGTGCTGCCCTATCTGTGGAATCTGACGACGAACCTGTCGCTCCACGTGTCCTTCCTCGCCGAAAAAGAAGCCGATTCATCGCCCTGGGCGTTCTGGACGCTGCGCCTCGCGAACCTCCCGCGCGTCTCTTACGACTACATCGGTCAGTTGACGGAAGACCAGTTCATCCGTTTCGCCGGTGACGGCGCGGGCCGGGCGGCGGACGCGCCCCGTCTGAAAGACCTGCTGGCGTTTTCGGACGACCTGCTCAAACGTGCCGTCCTTTCGGCATCTGCCGCCGCGTCGCTCCGCGAACGCCGCCTCGACGGTTTCTTCCTCGTCGGCGACTACGCCGGCGCAATCGCCCTGCTGGAAGGCGGCGGCATCGCCAACCGCTCGCCCGCATGGTGCAAGGGTACCGCCGCTAAACTCCGCGCCCACCAGGCGCTCGACGGTGGCGACAAGAAAGAGGCCATTCGTCAATTCCTCGCGTTCGGCGAGTTCATGCTGTCTGACGAACAGAAGGATTTCGAGGACTGCGATCCAACAACGGGGCTGCTCTATTCCCGCGACTGGGTCGTGGCCCGCAACTTTCTCCGTTGCGCCAACCTGTCCAAGGAAACCGGCGACGCGGCGGCGGCTGACAAGTACCGCAATCTGGCGAAAACGCATTTCGCGACGGCGCGCGAAAAGGCGAAGGACGATCGTAAATCGCTGGAGGCTCTTGAAGCGGAAATGAAGTCGGCCGGTCTGTGAAAATCCTGTTTCTCTTCATCGACGGCGTGGGGCTGCGCGAACCGGCCCCGGACAACCCCGTGAATCCGGAGGTCTGTCCGGCGCTGTGCAGCCTCATCGCCGAACACGCCGTTCCCATCGACGCCTGCCTCTCCGTTCCCGGCCTTCCCCAGTCGGCCACGGGTCAGGCGACAATGTTCACGGGCGTCAACGCGCCCGTCTTCATGGGCCGCCACTGCGAGGGTTTCCCCGGCCCCTCCCTCCGCAAAAAAATCCAGGAGGACAACATCTTCATGGCCCTCCGCCGAAAAGGACGCCGCGTCAAGTTCGCCGACGCCTTTCTCGTGGACACGCCCGACGAAATCGCCGCCCGCCGGTTCAAGTCCGTCACCACCGTCATGGCGCTTACCGCGCCCGAGGCGATTGCGTTCACGGACGATCTGGCGGACGACCAAGCCGTCATGCAGGATCTGACGCGCGAAACGATCCAAGACCGTTTCCCCGACATCCCCGTCATCGCGCCGGAGGACGCCGCCGAACATCTCTTCGATCTTGCCCGCGCCTACGACTTCACGCTCTACGAGTTCTTCCAGACGGACGTCGCCGGCCACTCGATGGACTACACGCGCGCCTGCAACGTACTACGGCTCTACGACCGCTTTCTCGCGCCGCTCCTGCGCCTGACCGAAGCCGCCGGCATCACGTTGCTGATGACGGCAGACCACGGCAACATCGAGAATATGAGCGAACGCGGCCACACGCGCAATCCCGTTCCCTTCATCGCGTTCGGCCCGCAAGAGGCGGAAATCCGCGCCCACGTCAAATCGCTCGTGGACGTGACTCCCGCCATCCTCCGCGTCCTTTAGGGAACGTCTCCGAATCGTCAGAAGCCGACGCCGGGGACGGTGTAGCGGTTGCAGTTTCCGTCGTGGAAGTTCGCGAACTCCGTGACGATCGCGCCGTCGGTTCCGCCCATCATGAAATGCCACGCGCCCGCTTTCGGCAACTTGTGCGCCACGCCGTCCGCCGTCCACTTCTCAACATGGCGGCTCGCCAGCAGACACTTGCACGTCACGGCATCGGCTTTCGTCAGCAGGGTCGACAAATTGGCTTTCGCCTCGGCGAACTCCGGCGCGTCGAGATTGTCTTCGCCGACCTCACAGAAGCTGTACACCCAGCCGAAACGCACGAGCCAGCTCTCCATCTTCGCGGGAATGTCCTTCTTGTACTCCACACCCGTCCACCGGTCGACGTCCGTCGTAAACCCGGCCACATGGCTATGCTCGGCGATGGACTGCAACGGCAGCAGGTAGATGTCGTGGCCGAAATACTCCTCCTTGATTTCGTCCACCCAAATCACGCCGCCCATACCGTATTTCACGAAGTCACCCTTCATGAAATCGACTGCCCAGAACCCGAGGCCGGGCTTCGTCTTGACCGCCCCCGTGAGCGCGGGATAGACCGGATAGCCGAATTTCCGCATCAAATCAAAATACGCCTGTGCGGCCTTCTCCGCATTGAACGTTCCGTCCTGGTTGATGCCGTCGGAATCGAACGTACCGCCCGTATAGAAATCCTGATTCGTCATGTTGACTACTCCTTCTTTTTTCGGTTATTGTATCACATCTCAGATGGCGCGTTCCGCCACGCCCGATAGTCTTCGTATCTGAACGGTGGCGCACCGTAGAGGCAGTGGTTCACGCGCGGGACACGCTCGAACACATAGTCGATACGCACCATGCCCTGTCCCGAAAGAGACAAACGCGCCGCCAACAGGTTCGTGCCGTTCGCCGGAATCTCCACCGCGCCGTCGAACAGAACCTTGCCGCTCGCCACGTCCACCGCTCTCACCGTACCCGACACGGGATAAAGCCGGTCGTTCACGGCCACGAGCCGCCCGTCTTCCACGCACGCGACGAGTTGCGGCTGCTGGACGTCTTTCAAATAGGCGTAGGCTTTCTTCTTGCCGAAATAGTAGTCCACCACGCCGTCGGACAGAATCGGCCAGCCGTCGCGCAAGTTCCACCAGAGCATTCCCCACGTGCGGCCCTTGCGCGTCCGCGACAGTTCCATCCAGTACTTCAACGCCTCGGCCTGGACGGTCTGGGACTGCTCCACGAACAGCGGCAGATTCGTCGGAATCTCCCCGAACATGTTCTTCACCTGCTTCGGCATAAGCGCGTTGCGCGACGATCCCCAATCCCGCTGTTCGGGATACGCCATCGTGGCCTTGCAGTTCCACTCGTCGTTGAAACGGAACGGCCGCGCCGGATCGGGCCATGGATAGAGGTCGGCGGGCGTCATCATCTTCTGGAGCGAATCGAGATTCGGACACCCGTGATAGCCCGTCTCGCTCACGAACGTGGGCGTGGCCTTCGTCCAGAACGCGCCTTTGAAGTATTCCTGCCGCGGTCCCCAGAGATGATCCTGCGAGAGTTTCGCCGCGCCGCGCACGACGGCGGGCGTCCACCACGGCGACGACGGCAGATACGGCGTAAGCGGGTCGAAGTCACGCAGCACGCGCGGCAGGATCTCGCGGCTGATACGCTCCCCTTCCGGATCGGGCGCCCAACGGCCCCATGAACTACCGACACTACGGTCGATTTCGTTGTTCGCACACCACAGAGCCAAACACGGATGACTGCGGAGACGTACCACCTGATACCGCGCCTCCTCGGCCATCGTTCGCGCAAAAGCGTCGTTCTGTTCCGGCTCCACGTTCCCCATCATAAAGTCCTGCCACACGCAGATGCCGTGCGCGTCGCAGAAATCATAGACAGCATCCGTCTCGTAGACGCCGCCGCCCCAGATGCGAATCATGTTGCAGTTGAGATCGACGAGCATGTCGAGCGCGCGGCGGACGTGCCGCCCGTCGCGTCCGTGCAAGGCATCGAGCGGCGTCCAGTCCGTACCGTGCATGTAGATCGGCGTGTCGTTCACGAGAAAGCGAAACGTACCGGGATCGTCCTCCGAATGCCAATCGGCGCGTTCAAGGCGAATCGTCCGCAGACCGATCTTCCGAATATCACGCGCCAGAATCGCGCCGTCGGATGCAACGAACTCGGCCACGGCGTCGTAGCGCGCGGGAGCGCCCGCGTCGCGCGGCCACCAAAGATCGGCATTGTGCACGACCAGCGTGTCGCGTGTCTGGAAGTAGCGAACGGGATGTTCGCACGTCACGGCCGTCCGACCGTTGCGCGACAACGTGAGCCGCAACGTCGTTTCGTGAAGATGGCGCATCGGCGCAAGAATCTGGCAGTCCACGCGCAGTTCGGCGCGGCGCGTCTTCGGATCGGCCTTGACGCACATCCAATGGACGTCGCCGAAACGCGTTTCCGGCAGCACGTCAAGCGCGACACCACGCCAAAGGCCGCTCGACACGAGGCGCGGCATGATGTCCCAGCCGAACATATGCTGCGCCTTGCGAATCCCCTCGACGTCCGTCCCGCCCACACGGCTGCGCCCCAGAACGCCCAGGAGATCGCGCGGATCGCGGAGGGGCGAGGAGATGCGGACTTCGAGCGAGTTGCCTTTCGGCCGCAGACGCGACGTGACGTCGAACGTCTGCGGCACGAACATGTTGGCGCGCGTTCCCAGGCATTCACCGTTGAGGAAGAACGCGGCGCGCGTGTCAACGCCGTCGAAACGCAGCTGGACGGTTTCGCCCGCGCCCGCCGCCGGCGCGTCGAACGTCCGCGAATAGTGCCATTCGTTCTGCTCCAGCTTGAAGAGCGCCCAGACGTTCGTGCCGATCGTCGGGTCGGGAATCATTCCGGCCCGATGCAGGTCGTCGTAGACATCGCCCGGCACGGTCGCGGACACGGTCGTCCACGGCGCGTTCGTCTCCTGCTGCGGACGGAACGCCAACTGCCACACGCCATCCAGCGAAACGGACGCAGCGGCCGCCACGCCCACACCGAACGCACAGACGAACGTACCGAGCGCCTTCTTCATCATCGTCCCTCAGTTCTCGCGTACGAAACGCAACATGTCATCGTAGCATTCGTCCAGTTCGGCCTTCTGATCGGCTGTAAGCGTGACGTCGCTGAGTTTCCACTTCTTGTTGTCACCCACGGCCACCGTGCCCTGCTCCTTCTTCTCGGCCTTCAGGTATTCGCGGGAGACCATGGTCTCGAACACGCCCTGGCGCTGGAGGTAGTAGAGCGAATAGCCGCGAAGACCGCCCGGATAGTTGCGCTGGTCGATCAGCAGACGAAACAGCGCATATGCCGCCGTGAGCGTGCCCTTCGAATCGTTCGACTCCATCTGACGCCAGATGTAGCCGAGAAGCGGCGCGTAGGCGCAACGTTCCGTGATGAGTCCTTCGCTGCCGCAGCGACGGCTCTGGTGAAGCCACTGCCAACCGCCCCAGGCGCTGAACACCGTGTGAATGATCGGCTTGGCGGCGTTCTCCTTCTTCATGCGCTCGTTCGCCTCCGCACCGCCGCTCTCCTCCTTGATGTAGCCGTAGACCTTCGGCCAGCGCTTCGCCAGGTCGACAAGCAAATCGACCGTCGGCGCCGGACACGTGCTGTTCACGTACGACTGGATGATGACCGGACGCTTCGCCACTTCGGCGAGCTTTTCGTAGTAGAACTTGATGTCCGCCTGCGTCTTGCCCGTGTCCGGCGGACGCGAAATGATTGCGATACGGGTCTTCGGGTACTTCGCCGCGATCTCCTCGACGGCTTTTGCCTCCTTGACCATCTGCTCCCACGTCGGGCCGTTGCAGCCGAACGTCATCACGCAGTCCACGCCCTGCATCGCCTGGGCGCAGGCCTCGTAGCCCTTCTTCTTCTCCTCGAACGTGAGCAGGTCGATCGCGTCGTTGGACTGGCACCAGATCACGCCCGGACAGCCACCCTTCGCCGTGAACAGGACGCCGCGCTTCAGCGATTCGTAGTCCACACTTCCATCCTTGTGGAACGGCGTCGACAGAATCGGAAACGGCCCGCGCATCGCCGGATCGCCGCCGCCGGGGGCCTTGGCCACCGCCGTCGACACAGGGCGCTTCGCAGTCGCGCAACCCGCGAACGCCGCACTCGCCAACCCCAACGTCAAAAAGTCTCTTCTCTGCATCTCAGTATCTCCTTTTTGTTGAACGTTCACATTCTTCAATCGAACCGGGCCGACACCTCCGCCCGCAGTTCGTCGGCGGGGATCTCCTCCAGGCGCACGAGCTCGCGCCCG
>CAZTHR010000019.1:0-17123 GCA_964613265.1 uncultured Lentisphaeraceae bacterium
ACGGGAGACAATTGACATGAAGAAATTGCAGAAAACGGTGTTTGGAATCGTGCTGTCTCTGATGGCGGGTATGTGTCCCGCCGTTCGGGCGCAGGATGCGGAGGACGCGCAAGGTACGGAGAAGGATGAGGCACAGTGGACACCCTGTTCACAGTGGAACGACACAGCCCTTCGCATCGCGTTTCCTCGTGAGATTGGCGGATTGACGATGCAAGAGCGTTCCGTCCAGTCAAGGTCGGATACTGTTTATGAGCTTCGCTATCTGCCGTCGGACTACCAACGTCGGCCAAAGGCGTGCAGGTTGGGCTGGTTGGATATTATCATTCGTAAGGCCGGAGTCTCGCGTTCCTCCGACGGTACAGACGAGGAGGAGGAGTTTCCGAACGGCGCCAGTCTGCTGGCACGGCGCTGGTTCGATGGATTCATGCAGGCTTTCAGAGAACAGGACGTCCCGGTGACGGACATTGCCGAGGGGGCGTTCCCGCATGTCGGCCAAAAATACCTATGGTCGTCCCGCTCCTATTCCAACTGTCTCGATGACATCGTTGCACCTTATCGTGAAATCAACCTCGTGACGGCATTCAACCGGGGAATCGTGCATTTGTGTTACACTGCGCCGTTCGCCGAACATCTGGAAACGTCCGATACATTCAAGGCGGTTTTGGACGCCGTCGGTCGGATGTTCAAGGAATCGGTCGAGGCTTCGGCGGTGGACGTCTACGCAATCGCCGATCCCAAGGCTGCGTTGGCCGCCGTGCGGCGGAAGTGGCCGGGCGCCGCCGACCGGATTTCGATGTGGGAGATGCCGAAACACGCAAAGACGTTCTTTGAAATCGACAGTTTGCAGGACTGGTGCAACGATGACCCGCCGAATCGCTACCGCCATTTAGAACAGGCCAGCAAACGGGCGGTCGACTTGCGGATTGAACCGCCGATCTGGTACTACAACCTGGCCTGCGCCCGCGCCGTGCAGGGGCGAACGGATGCCGCCTTTGAGGCGTTGGAGCAGGCGACGGCGGCCGGACTAGGCGTCTGGACGTCCTTCGGCGATGACATTTCAAGGGACGCCGATTTCGCGTCCATCACCAACGATTCCCGTTTCGCCAAATTGTGCGCGATGATGCGGGCGGACGAACGACAGAGCTGGAAGATGCCCCGAAAGTTCGCGACGGAAGTGGGCGGCGTTCTAGACCTCACGGACAACAACGTCTACTGGGGATTCAAGAAAGAGTCGTTTTGGGTTCGGCTGAAGACGACGAACGAATGCCCCATCGTCTATGTAAACCGCCACGTCGACCATCCGCAGACGCCGTGCGACGGGTTGATTTCCGTCCGCTACCCGCAGGAGGCTGTTGAAGCGCGATGCAATGAAGGTCCTGCCAACATCTATGTTACGAGGAGATCAGATTCCGTCCCCACCATCATCGCCGGCGACCCCTGGCTGGCGGACGACCGGCTCAACCGGCCGATGAGCGTCCCCGCGCTGTTGGCCGTTGATGATTGGCTCGTTGAAAATCTCGGTCAGGGGGTTGTCGGATTATACCCGGCGTTTCTTGAATGTGACCATGCGTTTGGACGAAACGTGCTGGGCGTCCATGCGGTCGGTTCGGATTACGGGTCCGACGGTGTTGATCGCTTCCTCGGCCATCAGCCCATCGGCATTGCCCATGTCGGCGGGGCGGAGGAATCCGACAAATTCGTTCGTCTCGCGGCGGATGCCATTCGCGCCCTGCCGAAGGATCTACGCGAAAAAGCCGCATACATCGTGCCGAACCTGATTCGGCGCGGGCAGAAATGCGTGATGTCGGAAACGGATTTCATGTCTGGTAGAGCGTGGCGTCCCGCCCTGCGGTTTGCGGACATTGATTGCGCGAAAGTCCTCGCACAGACGGAGAAGAGTGCTGCGCTTCCGCTAGTGCCTGTATTGAAGTCTGGCTTCACTCTCTGCGGCATATATGGGAATACGAACCGAGAATGGCGGATTTTAGGGACGGACTTCCACGAACGGCCGTTTAACCGGTTGGTAGCTGGTGGGTCTCCAATCCATCTCGCCGTGGTCGCGCGTACGATGGCGCGGACAGTTTGCATCGACAAGTTGAGTGTGACAAAGACGAATCCTCGGGGGGATCTCGTCTGGAAAGTTCTACAGGGCGATCCGCAGAAGGTGCGCGTCGCGACTGCGGAGGACGGCCGCGTGACGATTGAAGTCGACTACCATGTGCCGTTCGACGTCGCATGGGGCGACGGGGCGAAGATCCGGACGAGCCGCGTGGACGTTGGCTGTTTCTGCGTGGTGGACGGTGTGGCGTCTACGCCCGCGATTGTGAGCGTCTACTTTTCGCCGAACGAGACCCGTACATATGACGCGGATGGGCACATCGTTTCGGTGGACTACACGAAGTCGTGGATCAAGGAGTTCTGTCCAACGTTCTGTGCACGGGGCGATTGGAAGGACGCCTACCAGTGGACGGACGACGGCCAGTTGCTCGGCTGGACGCGGACGTACGTGCCCGAGGCTCAGGCAATGCTGGCGGCGGGACGATTCGGCGTCGTCACGAACGTCTTCACGCGGGACGGATTCGTCATCGATTCACGTGATGCGCTCGGACGACCGCAAAACGTTCATCGCAGTATGCGAGCCACATGGGCGCAAAAGCTCGACACGGCGATGTTGTACCGTCCGCCCGCCGACCGTCTGGAGAAGGACTATGCGCCCATGGAATTCGAGAATTTCGCATTCGATTTCAACGAGGGTTTCAGCGAACGCATGGTACTCGCATGGAACTACACCTATGAAAACGCGGAAGACCGGTTCGGTACGGCGAAACCCAGACCGATGGCGGCGTACTCGTACGACCCCGCTGTGTGTCCGCGCGCCGACTTTGCCGACGAGACGACGGGATTCCGTCTGCCGCTTCTGGAACAGGTCGAACGCGGGTACGAGACGTACGTCGGGTATAAGCGCGATATCGTGGGCGGACGCATTCGGGACGTTTTGCTACAACGCCCCGATTCATACCACGGCGTGGTCGATTCATCCATTCTACCCCAAACGCTGAAGAAGATGCGATTTTGTGCGTGGTCGCCGTCGACGAATGACGTCTGGACGGTGGATCTCGGCACGTTCGAACAGGCGCTGGCGAAAGAGTTGTTTCAACTCGGCGAAGGAGCCTACCGGTATGCGCGTCGCGATGCGAATGACGGAACGGTGACACCGCTCGCGTCTGTCGGGGTGACGCTTCGATCTTGCCATGGGGCGGGAATGAGGGGCGCGAGTGTGGCGCTGAAACGGTTAGGCCGGGAGGAATGGCCGGACGCGGATGAAGCGGGGGACGAAATCGCTCACAGGTGCGGACTGGCCGACGACTTTGCCCAGCTCCTGCGCGATCAATGCCTGTTTCGGGATTTCGAATGGGGGTGTCTGCCGTATCGGTGGCCGCTGGGCGACGGGAAAGGCCATTTGGTAATCTTGCGGAACGCTTCGGACGAATCTGCCGACGGGAAGTTTACACGGCGGTTGTATCGTTACTGTTTGTGTCCAGATTCGGATGGCGATGCGGAAAATCGGCGGATGCCGGTCGCTTTCGCACAGCTGCCTTCGCGCGCGATTGGCAACACCGTGCTACGTGCGTGGGAAGGGGATCCCGACGCGCTCAACAACCTGGCCGTCCTCCTCTATGCGGGCGTGGCCAATCCGGATGTCTACGACGAGAAGGTCGTCATCGATCTTCTCCAACGTGCCGCCCAGAAAGGAAACGCGATGGCGTCCTTCAACCTGGACGTCCTGTACGCGAACAACGGTGGACGCACGACGCCCAATGCAGGGACGAACGCCGTGGTGTCCGCCACACCGCCTACTTGCGCGGTGGAGACGTCGGATGCGGGGACGAACGCCGTGCCGTCCGGGGCGTCGTTCGACATTCCGCTGCCGTTGCGCGTCCGCATGGAGGCGGCGTACAACATTGCGCGGGACAAGCTTTTGGCCCAGACGGAAAGGATCGACATGTGCGAATTAATCGGGCTGAGCAAAGGCGGGATGTTCACAAACGCCTTGGAGATCGCGAAGCGTCCGAGGGGCGAGATGGCGTTCTGCGACGACGGGCTGACGGAGGCGGAACGTGCGCGGCTTTGGCCGTTCGACGTCGAGGCGTTTGAGCGGACGCTGGAACGGAAGATGGCGCGGGACGCGCAGGGGTGTTACTGCCTGAAGGCGGCGTACGCCGAAGGCCTGGGAGGGCGGGGAACTGATGGAAACCTCGCGGTCAATCCGACGACCCGTTGGGTGAACAGTGAAGTCGAACACTGGGCGGTCGGGCAGATGGATGGCGTGTTCAAGCGCGTGGATGACAAGACGGTCTGCCGGATGTACGGGCTGGAGAAACCGGTCGAAGGTATGATCGTCTGGACGTTGGACGCGGACAACGGTGAGTACTTCGCGGTTTTACGTCAGGAAGGCGCCTGGGGGCTGCGCGACTACATTTTCGTGCTCTGGGACGGGGAGGACGGTTCGGCCATTCCCCTTGCGGATTTTACGACGTTCCCGACACGGCGGGAGGCTATGACGTTCCGGTCGCGTACGGGTGCGGCGGTCAACAACTTGGCCGTCCTTGAATGGCGGCACCGCGTGAACCAGTATTTCATGGATCCCCGCATGATTGCCACGCTGCTCGGCAAGGCGCATGGTTCGGGCGTACCGACGGCCCTTGCCAACCTCAAGGTTCTGTTCGACCACATCCCCGAAGTCGCAGATTTCGTCACTGAGTGATTGATTCGTGTGCGTGGCGTGCCGTCCGTTCGATTACCTTGACTTCTCACCCATTCCAGTTTTTCACCACGGTACATACCGATTGTGGTAGAATAGACGTATCTATGGACAAGAAAATCAAAGTGAAAGTCGTCGGTGCCACGGGGTACGGCGGACTGGGCATCATCGATCTGCTGTTGCGCCATCCCTGCGCCGAAATTGGCGCGTTGGTGGCGCGGGACGACGCGGGCAAGAAGATTTCGGACGTCTATCCGCATCTGGCGGGGTATTGCGATTTGCCGATTCTCGCGGCGGACGACCCGGCGGCGCAGGGGGCTTTCGACGTCGTGTTCTTCTCGACGCCCGATCGCGTGGGTATGGCCGACGCGAAGGCCGAACTCGCGAAGGGTGCGCGTGTGATCGACTATTCGGGCGATTTCCGTTTCACCACGCGGGCGGCCTATGAGGACTATGCCACGCGCCTCGGCAAAGATCCTAACCACCTCTCGCCCGAACTGCTCGGCACGAACGTCTATGGAATGCCGGAATTGCACCGTGCCGACATTGCGAAGGCCCGCCTTGTGGGCAATCCCGGTTGTTTTGCCACGAGCTGCATCCTCGGTCTTGCGCCCGCGTTGAAAAACCACCTGGTCAAACCGCATTCGATCGTCTGCGACTGCAAGAGCGGCGTGTCGGGCGCGGGCAAGAAACCGAAGCCCCAGTTCCATTTCCCTGAACGGATCGAGCAGGTCAACGCCTATCGTCTGAGCGGCCACCAGCACGTGTGCGAAGTGGAGCGTGAACTTTCGTTGCAGGGCGGCGAGGATGTGAAGTTGATCTTCACCGCGCAGGTGCTGCCGATTTCGCGCGGCATCCTCTCGACGCTGTACGGCGATTTGACGAAGGACATGACGGAAGAGGACGTACTGAACGTCTACCGCGCCTATTATGCGGACAGCCCGTTCGTGCGCGTGTACCCGTCCACGGCGTCCGTCGGCACGATGAGTGTACGCGGCACGAACCGATGCGATGTCGTCGTCTCGGTCGATCGGCGTGTGCAGAAACTGCGTGTCGTTTCGATTATCGACAACTTGATGAAGGGCCAGGCCGGGCAGGCGCTCCAGAACATGAACGTGATGTTCGGTTTGCCCGAAACGACAGGTCTCAACTATCCGGGGATGTATCCATGAGTTCCGCCCGCAAACCTACACCGCCCAATTCGTTCCTCAAGAAGTCGACGGGAGCGCGTCCGCCCACACGCGCGGCCATCAAATCGCAGCAGAAGCATGGCGGCCTTGGGGGCCTGGGGCATATCGGCCGCGGGCTTGACAACTTGGTGACGCCGGCCGCGTCGGCCGCCGCGGGGGCTGTGCCGCCCGTTGTCGCCCCGCCGCCCGCGCCCTCCGCCCCGCCCGTGAATCCGGAGGATACGGTGCTGCGCGTGCCGCCGATGGACATTGCGCGGAGTCCGTTCCAACCGCGCACGGAGTTCAAGGCGGAGGCGTTGCAGGAACTGGCAGATTCGATTCGGACGAACGGCATCATCCAGCCGTTGACGTGCCGTCGTCGTGCGGACGGCAGTCTCGAACTCATCTGCGGCGAGCGCCGGCTTCGCGCCGCCCAGTTGGCGGGCATGAAGCTCGTCCCCGTTGTCTTGAAGGATGTGGACGACGCGACGGCCTGTACGATGACCGTGACGGAGAACGCGCAGCGGGACGACCTCAATCCGATTGAAGAGGCGGAAGGCTATCGCGTCCTTGTGGAGCGCTTCAATTACACGCAGGCCGAAGTGGCCGACCGTGTGGGCAAGAGCCGGACTGGCGTCACGCACGCATTGCGTCTGCTGGATCTCCCCGACGACGTGCAGGATCTCGTGCGCAAGAAGGCCATTTCCACGGGCCATGCAAAGGTTCTGCTCTCGTTGGAAAACGCGGCGGAGATCCGCCGTCTGGCGCAGGACTGTGCGCCGAAACCGGATCCGCGCACGGGCGAACCCGTGGGCGGTCTGACGGTGCGCGAGCTAGAGCGGCAGATCGCCCGCGAGCATCGGCCGGTCGTCGAGAAGAAGAGCGGAACGCCCGACATTCCCGACAGCTACGTCCGCGCCCTTGCCGAGGAAGTGCACAAGACGCTCGGCTGTGCCGTGCGATTGAAGAGTTCGATGCGCCACGCAAACGGCCGACGGACGAAAGGCGTGCTGGAAATCGATTTTCTGGACAATGACGACCTGGATCGCGTCCTGCAGATGATGGGCGTCAAGATGGACTGAACCATGCGGCGGGCTGCGTTCATCGGCTGTCTGCTGGCGGCGGTTCTGGCGGGACGGGGCGTTGCCGCGTCGGAGGCGTTCACGCCCGCCGACGCGGCGGTCGCCTACGAGACGGCGGCTGGGCTGGTTCGCGCCTGTACGCCTCGTCACGGTGGAACGCCCGAAAGCCGGCGAGCGGCGGACTGGCTCTGCGCACGGCTCGTTGCGGCGGGCGTCCCGGCCCGCGTGGATGCGTTTGAGTCGCGGACGCCCGATGGTGTGCGGCCGTTCGCGAACGTGGTCGCGACGTTTCCGGGGACGCGGCCCGACGCGCCGTGGATTGTTTTGATGTCGCATTTCGACACGGCGCCGTTGGCGGGGAAGGGCTTTCAGGGCGCGAACGACGGTGCGTCGACGTCGGGGCTGCTCGTTGCGCTTGCGCACGTGCTGAAACGGCGCGGCCCGCGTGTACATCCGTTGGCGCTCGTTTGGACGGACGGCGAAGAGTGCCGTGTCGCGTACGGCCCGCATGACGGCTTCCACGGGTCACGCCATCTGGCGGCGGCGTTTCGTCGGCAGAAACGGGCGGTGGCGGCCGCCGTCTGTCTCGACATGCTGGGTGATCGGGATCTCGACATCATGATTCCCGGCAACGCGACGCCGTTTTTGAAGGACGCGGCCTTGCGGGCCGCCGCACGGGCGGGATTGGCCGGGAAGGTCGTTCGCAACGACGCGGTGTTCGTGCAGGACGACCATTCCGCGTTTCTCGACGCAGGTTTCCCGGCGATTGATCTGATCGATTTCAATTTCGGCAGCGCTCCGGGTCTGAACGACTACTGGCACACGGCGCACGATACGTTGGACAAGATTTCGCAGCAGAGCCTCCACGCTTCGGGGCGGCTCGTCTGCGCCCTTTTGGACGTTCTGGAAGAGGCGTCCAGCACCCCCCATCACCAATCGGAGAAATGACATGGCGGAGAACATCTCGAAACGCGAGTTTCTGAAACGGCTCGGACTGGGCGGCGCGGCGTTGGCCGGTGGCGGTCTGGTGGCCGACGAATACGTCAAGGCGAAGAACGGCCTGCCGCCGGGTTCGGTGGGCGACCCCGACAACGTCTGGTTCGGCAAGGACATCTTTCCGCTCGGCCACACGATCGAGGACGGTCCCAGCTGTGCGATGAAGGACGGCAAGGTTGTCTGTCCCGCACGTGAGATTCCGGTGTTCCACGAAACGGACGTGGTGGTGGTGGGCGGCGGTCCTGCCGGGTTCGCCGCCGCGATTGCCGCTGCGCGTACGGGCGTGAAAGTCGCGCTCGTCGAGCGCTATGGTTCGCTGGGCGGGTTGTTCACGAACGGCATGGTGCTGATCATGCTCTGCACGTCGGCGAACGAAGGCGGGCGGTGGCGTCTGGTGACGCGCGGACTGGCCGAGGAGTTCGCCGATCGCGCCATTGCGTTGGGGAACTACGTCTGCAAGCCGCGCCCCGCCGATCTGTCCCGGCATCATTGGCAGCCGACGGTCGATCCGGAAGGCGCGAAATACTTGATGGATCGGATGGTGGAGGAGGCGAAGAACATTTCCCTTTTCTACCACTGTTGGGGCGTTGACGTGATCCAGGCGGGGAACCGCGTCCAAGGCGTCGTCTTCGAGTCGAAGCAGGGCAAACAGGCGATTCTCGCCAAACAGGTCGTCGACTGCACGGGCGACGGCGACGTCCTCTACCAGGCGGGCGGGAACTACCGTCAGATCACGCATGGTATCGGCCATGTGGTGCGTCTGGGCAACATGGATCGCGTGACGGCAAAGACGCCGCCGAAAGGAAAGGCCGGCGTTCTGAACAAATGGCCCACGCGCTCGAACGAGGCGAATCCCGCCACGTGGTGGGGAAACTACGGTACGGGGCCGAAAGGCAACGGACTCGACGTCCGCGATTTGACGGCGGCTGAAATCGACTTCCGCAAAAAGTGGTGGGAACACGTGGCGGCCATGCGTCAGGAACCGGGCTGGGAGCAGGTCTTCATCGCCAACACGTGTTCGCAGATCGGGCCGCGCGCGTCGCGTCTGATCGACGCGGAACTGATTGTCGACCGGGCGTTGCTGCGGACGCCGTTCGCGCCGTCGGACACGATTGGCCTGTTCGGGCAGGACGGTCGCCACGCGGCGTTCAAAGTCCCGTACCGTGCGATTCTGCCGAAGCACGTGGATAACGTGTTGTGCGCGGGGCGGATGCTCGGTGCGCCGGACACGATCGACACGTTCCGCCTGATCTGCCCTTGCTTCGTGACGGGCCAGGCCGCCGGCACGGCCGCCGCGTTGGCCGTGCAGAAGGGCATCACGCCGCGCCAGCTCAATGTGGCCGAACTTCAGAAACGTCTGTGTGCGGACAACGTCTGTCTGGCGTAGGGACGGATGGGACGAAAAGCCATGTCGAAGAAACGTGCATGGATGTGCGGAATCCTGTTTTTCGCGGTGCTGGTCTGCCTGGGCGTGGGCGTAGGATATCTCGAGCGAATGGCTCGTCGGACGGCGGCGATACAGGATGCGTGTGCCGCCGACCGCGCCGCGTTCGAGACGGAACGGACGTCTTTGCTGGAAGAACGTGCGACGCTTGCGCGGACGTGTGCGGAACTGCGGATGCATCTGGCGGCGCGGACGAACGAGTTGGCGCACGTGGCGGCGGACAAGGACGCACTGGTCAAAAATCTGCTCGGCGCCATCGCGTCGTGCGACAAACTGCAGGCGGAGATTCGCCGATTGAAAGACGCGAACGCGACGCTTGTGCGGACGCTGGAAGAGGAACGGCGGCAGACGGCGGAAAAGGCGCAGGCGGCCGCCGCACGTGACGCGGCGCGCGTTCCGGCGGCCGATGGAAGTTTGCAGGAACTGCTCAAGCTGACGGATCAGGCGCCACGCAAGAAGGAGGACAAATAAATGAAGCATGGGTTTGTTGCGCTGGTGTGCGCGGGGATGATGGGCGCGTTGTTCGCGGACGAGCCGGCGCAGCCGGCGGCGGATGCCGCGTATCGGGCCATTGAATCAGCGGTGGCGGCGTCCGATGCCGATCTGGCGCGGCGCCAGGCGGCATTGACGGACGTCTGTTCGCTGGACGCCTACCGGGCGGCGGTCAAGAATGTGAACGGAACGAACGTGTGGACGGCTGCGCTGCAGGCGGCGGTGCGTGACCATGCGGTTGTCCGCATCCCGGCGTCGGATGAAACGTACTGGATCGACGCGACGGTCGTCATTCCGTCCAACCGCCGTATCGAGGCGTCGGGGGCGCGGATTTCGCTGCTGCCGGGGACGTGCGTGTTGATGTTGCGGAACGAGCACGCGCCGGACGGCACGTTGGCGCCGATTCGCGGCGTCGCCCGTGATGTGAATATTGCCGTCGTCGGTGGACGTTGGGAAGACTGGATGCGTCGGCGGCAGGGCTACGGCCATACGGGGCGTTACGATCTGGGGCCGCGCCAGATCGGCCGGCACTTCGGCGTGTCCACGCTTTTCTATTTTGGAAACTGCGACGCTGTGACGATTCGGGATGCGACGTTCGCCCATACGAGCGGATTTGCCGTGCAGACCGGTGATGGGCGAGGCCGCCTCTTCGAGAACATTCGTTTTGAAAGTTGCTATGCCGATGGGCTTCACTTGAATGGAAATCTCGTTGATGTCCATGTGAAGAACGTGCGCGGCAAGGTGGGCGACGACCTCGTGGCGCTCAATGCCTACGACTGGCTCAATTCGTCCGTCAACTTCGGCCCGCAGAAGAACGTGTTGTGCGAAGATCTCGAACTCGTGCTGGAGAACGGGCAGGGCTATCCCGCGATTCGGATTCTGCCCGCGAAATACAAGTACGCCGACGGAACAATCGTGGACTGCGCCATTTCGGATGTCATTTTCCGTCGCGTGAAGGGCATCAAGACGTTCAAGATGTATTTGCAGACGCCGCGCTACCGCATCGGTACGGAGCCGGAGTGGGGGGCTGTCGGATCCGGTGGCAATCTCTTCTTCGAGGACATCGTGATCGATCTGAGTACGCCGATCGACAACATGGGGCAGTACCGCGATTCCGAGCCCGTGCGCGGACACTTCGGTGCGTTCGAGTTCGGCGCGAATCTGTCGTCCGTCCATTTCAAGAACATCGACATCACGTTCCATCTGGATGCCTACCCGTTGTCGCACCTTGCGGTGGTGGGCCCCAAGTCATGTCTCCTGCCGGGCGGGGCCGGCGAGCCGGGCATGGAGATTTTCGATCCGTACGTCTCCTGTCGTGTCGGCACGGTCACGGTCGAGGGCCTGAAAATCCGCGGCCGGGCGCCAGCCGAACTTGTCCGCGCCACGGTCTTCGACAACATCAACCGTGACGGACGCTCGTCCGGACGCGGTGTCATTGATCGTTGCCAGATCGAAGGCTTGTCCGATGGACGTTAAAACAGTATAATCATCCAACCATTTTTGTGAAAAGGAACATTGAAAATGCCCGTTGAAATGAATGAATACCGCGAGAACCGTCTCGCCTCGATGAAAGCCCTCCAGGAACTTGGTTTCACGCCGTACGGCCATGCTTTCCCGCACGACGACCTCAAGAAGGTGCGCGCGGAATTCGAGGAGGGCAAGTCCGTCACGGTGGCAGGGCGTCTGCTGATGATCCGCCGCATGGGCAAAATGAACTTCGCCACACTTAACGACGGGACGGATCGTTTCCAGCTGATTTTCAAGCGCGACGAGTTGAGCGAGCGGATGTTCGCCGGATTCAAGCAGTTGAATCTGGGCGACATTATTGGCGTGAAGGGGACGCTCTTCACGACGCAGCGCGGCGAGCAGTCGGTCATCGTGAAGGAATGGGATCTCCTCGCCAAGGCGTTGGAGCAGCCGCCGGAAAAATTCCACGGTCTGACGGATCAAGAGGAATGCTACCGTCGCCGCTATGTGGACTTGATGACGAACGACGAGAGCCGCGAGCGGTTCTTCATGCGCAGCCGGATTCTGCAGGAAGCGCGGAAGTACCTGTGGAGCAAGGGTTTCATGGAAGTGGAAACGCCGATTCTGCAGGCCCAGGCCGGCGGCGCGGCGGCCAAGCCGTTCGAGACGTATTTCAACGCGCTCGACCAGCACATGGTGTTGCGCATCGCGCCAGAACTCTACTTGAAGCGTCTGCTCGTCGGCGGCATGAACAAGGTGTTCGAGCTGGGCAAGGATTTCCGCAACGAGGGCATCGACCGCAGCCACACGCCGGAATTTACGGTGCTTGAAATCTACGAGGCGTATGGCGACCGCGTGTCGATGGAGAACATCATCGAGGGTCTGATTCCGCATCTTTGCGACACGGTTGTCGGGACGCGCCAGATTTCCTACGGCGAGCAGAAGGAAATCATCGACTTCACGCCGCCCTATCGCCGCGTGGCCTACAAGGATCTTGTGAAGGATCTCATGGGGGCGGATTGGTTTGATCTTGACTTCGACACGCAACTTGCGAAGGCCAAGGCGCTTGCGAAGGAGAAGGACACCAATCTCGAACTCGACGGCGTGACGACCGAGCTGATGCTCACGCATGAGGTCTACGACAAGATGATTGAGAAGACCCTTCGCCAGCCGACCTTCGTGACGCGCCTGCCGCATGAATTCGTGCCGCTGGCGAAAGCCTGTCCGGACGACCCGTCGCTCGTGGACGTGTACGAGTTCGTCGTCGGTGGCCGTGAACTCTGCCCCGGCTACACGGAGCAGAACGACCCGCTTGAACAGCGCAAGGCGTTGGAGCACCAGGCCGGCGAGGACACGGAGAAGATCGACGAAGACTTCATTCATGCGCTGGAATGCGGGATGCCGCCGACGGGCGGTCTCGGCATTGGCGTGGATCGTCTCGTGATGCTGCTCACGGGTACGGATTCGATTCGCGACATCGTGCTCTTCCCGCAGTTGAAAAACGCCTAGGATCGGGTGTACGATGAACGGATGCGCGAAGGGGATTCTGGCGCTCTGCCTCATGGCAGGGATTGCGTGTGGCGAGACGGTGCTGTGGCCGCAGGGCGATTTCACCGGCGCGGTGGGGACGCGGGTCGAGAAATCCGCCGGGGGTGACGAACTCGTCCTGCCACGCCCCGGTGGACGCCTCGCGCGTTCGTTCGACTTGAAGCCCGAATGGCGCGTCATCCGCTTGAAGGGCGAGATGAAAGTGACGGACGTGCCGGTGGGGGAACAGAGCTGGCAGACGGGGCGTTTCGCGATGGAATGGCGCGACGCGAAGGGCAAGACCGTTACGCCTTGGCCGCTGAACCATGGCTGGACGGGCACGACCGGTTGGAAGGTGGTTGACTACGACTATCTCGTTCCCACCAACGCCGCACGTCTCCATCTGAGCCTCTGCAACCTGTCGTCGGGCGGTGAAGTCCGTTTCCGCAACGTCTCGCTCGCCGTCGTACGCAATTTCATCGACTCGCCCGCGAACGCACCGTTGCCATCCGGTGCGTCGGTGCACGCGGAAGCGCTCGATGACGCCTGGCGGGAGACGACGTCGACGCGGACGCGCCATTCGTTGAACGGCCTTTGGCGAATCCGCCCGGCGTTCACGGACGAGCCGGCTGACCGTGTGCCAGGTTCGACGGACTGCTGGGCGTGGGAGCGCGTCCCCGCCGTTTGGTCGGGATCGCCGAAAACGTTCCTGGCCTCCCAGTCGTTGGCGCCGTACTTTGAAGACCATCCCGACCGCTTGGCGAAAATCGTTCCGCTTCGCGCCTGGTATGCCCGTACGCTCACCTTCCCGGCCGTTGCGAAAAATCAGCGGATGACTGTTGCGTTCGACATGGTGGCCTCCCGTGCCGTCGTCTACGTGGACGGTCAGCGGGCGGGCGACGTTTCCTTCCCCGGCGGCGAGGTGGACGTGACGCCGTTCGTGAAGTCCGGTGCGCAGCAGACATTGGCGTTCGACGTTACGGCGCTGGCGGAGGGAGAGACGTTGGACTACAATGAGGCCACGCGCGCGAACAAGCGGGCGAAGTCGGTCAAGAACAAAGGCCTGACGGGCGACGTGTGGCTCGACATTCAGCCGAAGGGGGCGCGTGTTGTCGACGTCTACACGGAAACGTCCGTGACACGTGGCGAAATCGCGTTCATCGCCGAGACAGAGTCTTTGGCGAAGACGCCACATCGCGTCCAGGCGGAGATTCGCGATCGCGCGGGCGTGGTGGTGAAGACGTTTGAGGGCGTGGCGACACCCGATGCGACGGGGCGTCTATCGTTCACCGCGCCGTGGAAGGACGCAGAACTGTGGGACGTCCACACGCCGCAGAATCGCTACGTCTGTCGTCTCTCGGTCTTCGACGGCGATCGGCTCGTGGACGCGGCGCTGCCGTTTACGTTTGGCTTCCGTGAAGTCTCGATCAAGGGGCGCGACCTCTATCTGAACGGGTCGAAGATCCATCTCCGCGCACTCTATGACCCAACTTTCCCGCATGGGGGCGACGCGGCGTCCCGGCCGAACGCCCGTGCGTTCTGCCAGGCCTTGCAGACGGGCGGATTCAACTTCCTGATCGCGGGCAACTACTCGTTCGAGGCCGGCGCGACGGGCTATCTGCAAGGAATGTTGGAGGCGTGCGATGAGACGGGGATGCTTTATTCGTTCACCTTGCCGCACTTCAAGGACTATGACGACTTGCGTCAGACGGCGAACCAAACGCGCTACCGCGCCGTGACGCGCGCGCTCATGCGCCTCGCCCGTCGCCATCCCGCTGTCATCACATGGGCGACGAGCCACAACGCCGCCGGTTATCTCGGCGCGGGCAATCCACGCCGTATCGACGGTATCTACGAACTGCCCGCGTCCGCGAACGGACGAAACCGCGCCTGTGCGCGGATCGCTCGGAAAATCATTGGCGAACTCGATGCGACGCGCCCCTGCTACCACCACGAATCGGGCAACCTCGACGACTTCCACACGGTCAACTGCTATCTGGATTGGGCGCCGATTCAGGAGCGGGACGATTGGCTGGCGCATTGGGCGACGGAAGGCGTGAAGCCGCTCTTCTTCGTGGAATGGGGGTTGCCGCATATCTCCACGTGGTCAAGCTATCGCGGGCCGCTCTTCATCTGGCGTGGTACGGGCTACATGTCCCTCTGGAGTGCGGAATACGCGGCCGCCTACCGTAACGACGCCGCCTACGAGGCGACGCCGGAGATCCGTCGCGCCCTCGACGCGGAAGAACGTCTTTGGGCGACGGGGCGTCCGTTTTCTTGGTCGCGCCTGACGAGCCACTGTCGAGCGATCTCCAACAACTACCTCGGCGTCCAGGCGCAATTTGCGCACGACAACTGGCGCAGTTTTCGCGGCTGGGGCATCACGGCCATGTTGCCGTGGGATCAGGACGGGTTCTTCAATCGAACGAATACGACGGCGGCCGTCCGTCCGGACGACTTGTATGCGAAGACGCCGGGTTTGAAGGCGACGATCCGTGCGCCGTGGGGCGATTCCCGCGACTATGCGCCGACGCAGATTGGTATGGCGTTGATGCAGTGGAATCAGCCCGACTGCGCGTGGATCGCGGGCGATGGGACGTTCACGGACAAGCGACACGTCTATCGTCCGGGCGAGACGGTGAAGAAGACGCTCATGATTCTCAACGACCGCCGCGTGGCGCAGACGGTAACGTGGAAGGTTTCGTGCGGGGCGTTCGCGCAGAACGGGCAGGTGACCGTGCCGCCGGGCGAACAGGCGCGTGTGCCCGTTGCGTTCACGGCGCCGCAGGCGATGGGGGCCTATGACATTCAGGCGCAGTTCGGATTTGCGGGCGGTGTTGCGCGGTCTGACGTCTTCACGCTCACGGTGGTGGCCGCCGCGCCGGCGGCGAAGGAGCGTTTGTCCGTGTACGATCCGAAGGGGCTGACGGTGTCGAACTTGCGGCGTCTCGGTTTCGCGCCGGCAGAGGTGAAAGATGTGTTTGCGTTTGACACGTCGCGTGCGAACGCCGGGATGTGCCTCGTCGTGGGGCGGGAGTGCCTGACGCCCGATATGTTGGAACGCGTGCTTGTGCCGTTCGCGTGGAACGGCGGGCGGATTTTCGTCTTCGAACAGACGAAGCGGACGCTCGAATCGATCGGTTTTCGTGTGCAGACGTACGGGCTGCGCCATGTCTATCCGCGTTTTCGCAAGACCGCGCTTGCGGACGTTCAGCAGGAGGCGCGTTTGCGCGACTGGGCGGGCGCGTCGACGCTTGTTGAGCCGTTTGACCCGCTGCAGGTCTGCGAGACGGGCGCAGGGTCCGACACGTGGGCGGGATTCCGCAACACGCGCGTCTGGCGGTGCGGGAATCGCGGCGCCGTTGCGACGGTGATTCCCGAAAAGCCGTCGTTCGGCGATTGGTGTGCGCTTGTGGACGGCGGGTTCGATCTCCAGTACGCGCCGTTGCTCGAATGGCGTTTGGGCGGCGGCGCCGTGACGTTCTGCCAGATGGACGTCACGGGGCGGACGGTGGACGATCCGGCGGCAGACGAACTCGTCAAGGCGCTCGTCGCCGATGCGCGGTACGGGCTGCCCGGCACGTGCATCGCCAAGCCGTTTGGACTGCAGGCGTACCGTACGGGCTGTCAGCCGCGCCACGATTGGTTCATCGAGCAGAATCGCGAAAAGGACACAAAACGCCTCTACTACGTGACCGACGGCGCGGCGGATATGCCGGAAGATTTCAAGGGGAGCATCAGCAACGGCGCGACGGCGCTCTTGTGCGGACTCTCCGCCGAGGAAGTCGCGAAGTGGAGTCCCGTGCCACTCGCGGTTGTGCAGACGAACGGCTGCCATTATACGCGCATCGAAAAGCTGCCGCCCGAACTGAACGGTCTGTCGAACGCGGATTGGGCGTGGCATGGCGCGATGGACTTTGCGGCGTTTACGGACGATGTGGCGGATGGTAACAACGCGATTCGCGTCGTCCGCTACGGGAAAGGACGTCTCGTCTTCTGGCAGGTTCCGCCGTGGAAGATCGATGCCGAATCGCGGCCGTATCTTCGTACGTCGAAACGCCGCGCCGAGGCGATGCTGTCGCGTTTGATGGGCAACCTTGGCTTCAACCGCGGCCCGGGCCGTGTCCTCTACGCGGACGTCCCCGTCGCCTCCGACGACCCGTATCGCTACTACCATTGGTAGG
>CAZTHR010000020.1:0-16025 GCA_964613265.1 uncultured Lentisphaeraceae bacterium
GCCTTGTGTTCGACGCGAAGACGCGCCAGCTCGTCGACGCCGACGTCGAGAAAATTCAGTAGAGAGGATGACGGCAAATGGCGGTGTGCAGGATTCGGGCGTTCGTAGGACACGCGGGCGGCGTGGCGAGATGGTTGCTCATGTTTGGGTTGGTCGTTATTGTGGTGTCCGCTCTTTTTCTGGGAGTGGGCGGTTGAGTTGTTCGCGCGCTCAGCGCCGCCGCGCCCGTGAGCGCGATCGGGACGAGTTTTTTTTTTAGAGGGGGCTCGGCGGCGGGGATTGCGGCGATTGCGCCGAAGACCTCTTCGTCGGAGTCGCAGTTCTGGTCGCTCTGGAGGCCGTCGTTTTTGTTATAATCATTCGCATGAAACAAGTAAACTTTTTGGGAATCGTTTTTGCCGCGCTCGTTGCCGGCGTGGAGACTGTCGGCGCCGCGACGGCGGTCTCGCTGAATGGCGCGTGGAAATTCGCGAAGGAGTCCGAGAAGGCCCCGCTCACGGCGGCCGATCCGGCGTTCGACGACGCCGCGTGGCAGACCGTGGACGTGCCGCACGACTGGGCGATTTCGGGTCCGTTCGACCCGGAGGCGAACGGTGGTTCGGGCAAATTGCCGTGGCGTGGTCAAGGCTGGTATCGTCGGACGTTCACGCTCACCCGCGAACAGGTCGCTGCCGTCCGCGCGGGCGATGCCCTCTGGCTTGCGTTTGACGGCGTGATGGCGCGGCCGAAAGTCTATGTCAATGGACATCTCGCGGGCGGCTGGGACTACGGCTACATGAGTTTCCGTGTGGACGCGGCGCCGTTCGTCAAGGAGGGCGTCAACGTGCTCGCCGTCCATGCCGACACGCGGCAACACGGTTCGCGCTGGTATCCGGGCGCGGGCATCTACCGCGCCGTGCGTCTCGTCTCGGCGCCCGCCGTTCATGTCGCGCCCGACGGCGTGTTTGTGACGACGCCCGCCGTCGCCCAACCCAGCGCGACCGTCCGCGTGGCCGTCGCGGCCACGAATCGTCTGGCGACAGCGGCGGAGGCTGTTGCCGCCCTACGCATCCTCGATGGCGCGGGTCATCCCGTGCTGACGTGTGCGCCGCAGACGCGCACGGTTGCGGGCGGGGGCGCGGCCGCGTTCACGTTCGAGGGCGAGGTGCGCCACCCGGCGCTTTGGGACGTGGCGCATCCGAATCTCCACGTGGCAGAGGTGACTCTCTCCGTTCAGGGGCGCACCGACGTCGTGAAGACGCGCTTCGGCATCCGGTCGATTGCGTTTCCGGCGGACGACGGTTTCCACTTGAACGGCCGGCGTGTGCAGATCAAGGGCGTCGACCTCCATTCCGACATGGGGCCGCTCGGCATGGCGTTCAATCGCAGCGTGATGAAACGTCAGTTGCAAATCATGAAGGACATGGGCGTGAACGCCATCCGTACGAGCCACAATGCCTGTGATCCGCAGGTGCTGGAACTCTGCGACGAGATGGGACTTGTCGTCTGGAACGAATGTTTCGACAAGTGGGACGGCACGGCGGGACGGCGGTCGGACGAAAATCTTGAAGCCTACGTGACGCGCAATCTCCGCCAGTTCGCGTTGCGGGATCGCAACCATCCCTGTGTCATCGTCTGGTCGATTGGCAATGAGATTCCGCCCAATGGATACGATTGGTCTGGCAAGAACCCGAACGCGCAGGACGGCATGAGCGCGGAACGTTTCCGTCTTTTCCGTGCCGCGATTCGCGCGTTCGATACGACGCGCCCCGTCGGCATCGGCTGCTGCCATGCGTTCGCCGTTGACAGCGGGATGTTCGCCGAACTCGACATTACGGGCTGGAATTACGGCGCCCAGTACACCAAGGTGAAGGCGAAGCATCCGGACAAGCCGGTCCTCTATTCCGAAAGCGCATCCGCGCTCAGCAGTTTCGGCTACTTTGAGCAGCCGCCCGCGTCGCACAAAACGGATTACGCCGTGAAAGACCGCGAGGTGGGGTCGTACGACCACAACGCCGCGCCGTGGAGCGACATCCCGGACATTGAATTTGCCCGCATGGAACGCGACCGCTACTGTGGTGGCGAATTCGTCTGGACGGGTCTTGACTACCTCGGTGAACCGACGCCTTATGTCCGAGACAAGGGTTCGTTCCCGATGATGGAGACGCTCAAAAACGCTGAACTCGCCCGCAGTTCCTATTTCGGCATCGTCGACCTCATGGGTGTGCCGAAGGATCGCTATTACATCTATCGCGCCCACTGGAACACGAAGGATACAACCGTCCATATTGCGCCGCACTGGACGTGGACGGGGCGCGAAGGAAAGAACACGCCCGTCTATGTCTACACGGATGGCGACGAGGCCGAGCTTTTCCTGAATGGTCAGTCGCTGGGTCGTCGCGTCAAGGGCACCGTGCAGAAAGTGCGGAATCTCGCCGCCGGTCGGTCCGCGTCCGCGAGCAGCGAGGAACGGAAGGGCGACCATGTGAACGCGGCGGCATTGGCGCTCGACGGTACAACCGAGACGCGCTGGTGTGCCAAGGACGCTTCGAAGGGTTCTTGGTGGCAGGTTGACCTCGGCGCGAAGACGGCGTTTCAGACCGTTCTCGTGGAGACGGAGCAGGGGGCTGGGAACTATGCCTGGACGATTCGCCTGTCGGATGACGGCAAGGTCTGGCGCGACTACGTGAAGAAGCCGTTGGCAGCCAAGCGCGACGATGCGCCAAAAGCCGAAGCGGCGCGGTTCGTTCGCGTGGTCTTCGACGATCTCAAGCCCGGCACGTGGGCGTCAATCCGCGACGTGGTCGTGAGCGATTGCACGGAAACCTACCGCTTGAATCCCTACTACGACGTGTGCGACCGTTATCGTCTGCGCTGGTTCGACGTGCCGTACGCACCGGGTGAACTCAAAGCCGTCGCCTACAAGGGCGGGAAGAAAATCGGCGAGGCCGTTCAGCGGACGGCGGGCGCACCCGTTGCGGTGAAACTGACGCCGGAACAGAAAACGTTGCCCGCTGACGGCGAAACGTGCGTGTTCGTGCAGGTGGACGTTGTAGACGCGCAGGGCGTTCGCAATCCGTGGGCGAAGAACCGCGTGGCGTTCTCCCTCACCGGGCCGGGCCGCATCGTGGCCGTGGGTAACGGCGACCCGCGTGGTTACGACGTCTTTACGGATGTCACGGCCCATCCGCTCTACTTCGGCAAGGCCGTCGTCGTCGTCCGTCGCGACAAAGGAGCCACGGGGCCGATTGCGTTGACGGCGACGGTGGACGGGCTTACGGCAGGGCGCGTCGACTTCTAGTCGGCGGCCCTATCGGCGGATTTCGTCACGGCGCGGGGTTTTGACTGTTTGAACGTCAACTCCGCGCCGTTCTTTGTCGTTGCGACGGCGATGCGGCCGGGGTGGAGCGTGTCGCGCAACAGCAAATCCGCCAACGGATCTTCGACCCAGTGCTGGACGGCACGGCGAAGCGGGCGTGCGCCCATCGCGTCGTCCGAACCCTTGGTGCAGAGGAAATCGACGGCCGACGTGTCGAGTTCGAGCGTCATGTCCTTTTCAGAGAGACGGGCGCGGAGTTTCGCGAGTTCCAGATCGAGAATCTTCACAACTTCGTCACGGCCGAGTTTCTTGAAGACGACCGTTTCGTCAAACCGGTTGAGCAGTTCGGGGCGGAACGTCCGTTTGGCCTCTTCCAGCAGTTTGTCGCGCAGCGCCTCGTAGGAGGTGGTGGCCGTCTCTTGCGAAAACCCGAACGACTTGCCTTCACGGGCGAAATCGAACCCGAGGTTCGCCGTGGCGATGACGATCGTGTTGCGGAAGTCGATTGAACGCCCTTGTCCGTCGGTCAGGCGTCCGTCGTCCAGCAACTGGAGCATCATGTTCATCACTTCGCCCGACGCTTTTTCAAATTCGTCGAAGAGAACAACGGAGTAGGGATGGCGGCGAACGCGCTCGGTGAGCTGGCCGCCTTCATCGTAGCCGACGTAGCCGGGCGGCGAGCCGACGAGGCGCGAACTCGTGAACCCGCTGGAGAACTCCGTCATGTCGAGTGCAATGAGCGCCTTGGGGTCGCCGTAGATTTTCTCTGCCAGCATCTTGGCGAGGAGAGTCTTGCCGACGCCCGTCGGTCCCAAAAAGAGGAAGGATCCAATCGGCCGTTTGGGATCGCCAAGGTTGGCGCGGGAACGGCGCAGGGCGCGTGCAATCGAGTTGATTGCGTCGTTTTGTCCAATGACGGCGGCGTTGAGGTCGCGCTCGATGTTCAGCAACTTGCCCGATGTCGCTTCCGTGATGCGTTCGACGGGGACGCCGCTAATCGACGCGACGGTGGCGGCGATGTCGTCGGCGGTGATTTTCACCAGTTTTTCAACGTGTTCCGCACGCCAGGTCTTGAGCTTAGCCTCAAGCGCCCGATGGGCTTCGATTTCCGCGTCCCGCCATTTGGCGGCTTCCTCGAATGCGTTGGCTTTGACGGCGGCGTCTTTCTTTGCGTGCATTTCGTCAATGGCGGCTTGGTCGGCCTTGAGATCGGGCGGACGCACGGCGGCTTTCATGCGCACACGGGCGCCCGTCTCGTCGATTGCGTCGATGGCCTTGTCTGGGAGCAACCGCGCGGGCAGGTAACGCGCGGTCAGCGTGACGGCGGCCCGCAGGGCGTCGGGCGAGAACTTGACGTGGTGGTGCGACTCGTAGCGCGGCGCAATGCCCGCCAGAATGGCCGCCGCGTCATCGATAGATGGCTCGTTGACGAGAATGGACTGGAAGCGGCGTTCAAGCGCGGCGTCTTTTTCAATGGATTTGTGGTACTCCTTCAACGTCGTCGCGCCGACGACCTGCAGTTCGCCACGCGCGAGCGCGGGTTTGAGGATGTTCGCCGCGTCCATTGCGCCTTCGGCGCCGCCCGCACCGACAAGCGTGTGGATTTCGTCGAGGAAGAGGACGACATTCCCGGCGCCTTTCGTCTCCTCGATAATCTGCTTAAGGCGTTCTTCGAACTGGCCGCGATACTGAGTGCCGGCCACGACACGCGCGATGTCGAGCGAAATGACGCGCTTGTCGCGCATCCGTTCCGGCACGTCGCCCACGGCGATGGCTTGGGCCAGGCCTTCCACGACGGCCGTTTTACCGACGCCCGCTTCGCCAATGAGGACGGCGTTGTTCTTCGAGCGGCGGCAGAGTACTTGGACGATACGCTGCAATTCGCTCTTGCGGCCGATGACGGGATCGAGTTCGCCTTTCCGCGCGAGCGCCGTCAAATCGCGACCGAACGTGTTGAGCGCAGGCGTCTTGCCCGCCTTTTTGTTCTGCGGGGCATTTTTTTCGCCAAGCATCTGCAACGCCGCGTCGTTCTCCGCGTCGTCCGTCGACTCCTCGCCGTTTTCGGCGGTGGCTTCGGGCGGAACGGCGGCGGACGGATCGGCGTCGATCGCGAGGAACTTCTCGGCGTCAAGTCCCTTGTTGAACAGAAGCTGGGCGCCCACGGATTCGCCTTCGCGGAGCATGGCCAATACGAGGTGTTCCGTGCCGACGGCGGATGTGTGCTGGTGGCTTGCTTCGAGTTTGGCGAGTTGAAGGATTTTCTTGGTTCGCGCCGTGAGCGGGATGTCGCCGCGCACCATGAGATTTTCGCCCCGTCCAATCATTTGCTCGATTTGGAGACGGAGTTCGTCGGGGTCGATATTGAGCAGATTGAAGCGGCGGCAGGCCTCGCACGTCGGAATGGCGAGAATGGCGCAGAGAATGTGCTCCGTGCCGATGTAGGAATGGCCGAACCGGCGGGCGACATCTTCGGCGCCGGCCAGCGCCTGTTGGGCATCGGGTGTGTAGTCTGTGTTCATGTGAAACGAATCGTGTGTACTTAGATATTGGTGGCGCGTGTGTTGAGCCGGACGCGGGCGAAACGCTTGTTGATTTTGTCCGCAAGTTTCGCGTCCCGTTCGTCGCGCTGACGGTCGTCCTCCGCCGATTCGGGCGGCGGAAGTTCGGGCTTGTCCAGTTGGGCGTTCATCAGTTTGACCGTCTCCGCGCGTGTGATGCCGTCGAGATAACCCATCGAGGCGGCGAGCAGGACGGGGGAGAGCATGTCGAACACTTCCCCGGGCGCGAGCAGCCGCGCCGACTGTAGGAGCGCCAGTGCGCGTGCGATGGAATCGAGGAAGATGCGCGGCGAATCGAGCACGATGGCGCGACGTGCGGAGAGTTCCTGGATGGTCAGATCCGTGAAAAGGCTTTCCGCGCGTTTGACGAGCTCGGATTCAACGATGCCCAACGTGGCCAAATTGGAAATGCGGAAGAGGTGTCCGGCCTGGCGGATGCCATCGGTTTCAATGCTCTGCGTCGTGAAACGCACGGCTTCGATGCCGGCCAACACGGCGGGCAAGTCGCCGATGAGGTGCAGGGCTTCCAGATGGAACTCGGCCGCAATGCCCAAGCCCGTGCCGCAGTGCAGCGGATCGGGCGAGAGGTAGCCGAACGTCGATGACCAGGCGAACGTCTGTTCAGCGGCGAGTTTCTTTTCCTCCTGAAACGCCTTGTCCAACGCCTTCGCGATATCGAGCGGCGTCTTCCACGGCATTTCGATCGTCACGGCATCGCGTTCGCCGAACACCTTGTTGGCAGGATTGCGCCAGAGCAGCACGTGACCGCCGCGCAGGATGTCCAGCGGACGCAATTCGGGTCCGTTGCCGGGGAAGGGGCGTGCGTACATCAGGCCGTCTCCTTCCCCGCGTCCAGCGCGTCGAGCGACTTCTTGAGCGCGGCCGCTTTGCGGTAGTCTTCGCGCGTGATGGCGGCTTTCAGTTCGCGTTCCAGATAGGCGCGGGAGAGGGCGGGTTGCGTGTGCACAGCGGCGGCCGGCGGTGCGCCGAGGTGGGTGGGGCCGTATTCCGCCCGCAAGACGTGTTCCTGGAGTTCCTTCGCGAACGTTTTCCAGCAGCTCGGACAGCCCAAACGACCACTCTCCTTGAGTTTGTCCCATGTGGCGTGGCAGACGGGGCAGACGAGATGCTGTTCGGTCGCGCCTTCGATGCCCTTGACGAGTCCGACGGCGGCTTCCAAAAAGTTCTTGATGAACGGCGGCGCCGATTCGCCGCCCTCGATGCGCGTGACGGTCGGCTGCGCGTTTCGCTTCTTCGCGGCCGACGGCGGCTGGTTCAGCCGGGCGGCACAGTCCGCGCAGACGTAACGTTCTTCCGAAGAACCTTTTTCCGGGTTCTTGACCGTGACGGCCTTGACCGCTTCACGCTTGTGGCAGAGTTCGCATTTCATGTTAGTCAATGTAGAGAGCAGGGATTTTTTCGCCAGTTGTCGTCAATTTGCCCGGTCTTTTTGGAGGTGCGGGATGCGCGGTTTTCGTGTTGGCTGTGGCCGCCGTCGGGCGCGTGGACGCATCCGTCGTTTCGGCGGACGGCGTCGGGGCGATGGGGGGCGGGGTTTCTTTCGGCGTTGTCAACTGGTAGAGTTTCGCACAGGCGAAGATGACGAGCGCCAGTACGAGCAACGCGCCCAGAACGAGGATGGAAAAACGCCAGGCGCTGCGCGGAATCCGCCGCACGGTCGAAATGACGCCATGGGAGACGTTGGACAACCCCGCCGAGAACCGTGCGGCGGCCGAGGGACGCGGCGCGTCGGCATACGACGAAAGATAAGGTGAATCGACACGCGGCGGCGGCGGGGGCGGGGGCGTTGGACGGACACGCGGCGGTGGATCGACGGGCTGGTTGAAGAGATCCAAATCGCCCAGTGCGTCATGCACCGACGGTGGCGTTTCGACGGCGGCGTCCGCTACAGGTGCAGCGGGTTCGTCCGGCGGCAGAGGGCTTTCCAGCGGCGCGTCGGGCAGGACGAACGGGTCGTCGCTGAACGGCGACGGACGTTCGGCGAACGCGGGCGGTTCTTCCGTACGCGGCGGCGGGACATCGGCGGCGGGCGCGGGAGGAACGGGCGTTTCGCCGATCGGCGGTTGCGGGCGCGTCTTGACGACGGGGGCGCGGCGGCCTTCGTAAAGTTCCATGAATTCCGCCGTGAGGGGAATCGGGTCGAGGCCGACGCACTGGGCGTAGAGGCGGACGAATCCGCGCCCGTAGATGGGGGCGGCGATGCGATGGAAGTCCTCGCGCTCCATTTCTTCGACGATTTGGACGAGGAGGCGCGTCTGGGCGGCGACCTGCGAACAGGTCAGGCCTTTGGCTTCACGGGCGGTTCTCAGTGTGTCTCCGAATGACATGTGGACTCCTGTTGTTAAAATCAGTACGGTTTAAAGTGTTTCCCCATAGGCGTCGTCGAGCGGCGGCGGTTCATCCGTTGGATCGGCGGCGGGCGGTACGTCGTCGTCCGTCCCGCCGTCGGTCGGCACCTCGCCCTCGGCGGGCGCGGTCGGGGTTTCGTTAAGCAGGGTTTCGGGGTCAATGAGGATTTCACGCGGGCCGGCGCCACGGGCAGGGCCGATGACGCCTCGGTCTTCCAGTTCGTCCATGAGGCGGGCCGCGTGGTTGTAGCCGATTTTCATGCGCCGCTGGAGATGGGAGGTCGAGGCGCGTTTCGTGTCGCGCAGAACGATGAGCGCGGCCTTGAAGAGCGTTTCGCTTTCGCCGCCGCTCTTGCCACCGGCGCCCGTCGCGCCCGATGACGGAGTGGCGGATTCCGACACGTCGTCGGACGTATCCTCCTCGTCGTCGAGACTGTCCTCCGGATCTTCCTCTTTGATACGGTCGAGCCGCTTGGACAGTTGTTCATTGAAGTTGGGCGGACGCTGGTCGCCAATGAAATCGATGATGCGGCCGATTTCCTCGTCGGAGATGTACGACCCCTGGGCGCGGAGGAGCAACCCTTCCGCCGTGCGGAAGAGCATGTCACCGCGTCCAATCAGATCTTCCGCGCCGGGCGAATCGAGAATCGTCCGCGAATCGATGGAGGACGACGTTTTGAATGCGATGCGGCCGGGGATGTTGGACTTGATCGTGCCGGTGATGACTTTCGTGTCCGGCCGTTGCGTGGCGAGAATCAGATGGATGCCGGTGGCGCGGGCGAGGGCCGTCAGACGAGCAATGACCGGCTCGACTTCCTTCTGCGCGGCCTGCATGATGTCGGCCACCTCGTCGATGACAATGACGATGTAGGGGAGCGTGCGCGGCATGTCGGGATCCGTCACGGCCTCCTCGCCACCGAAGAAGTCCGGTTGCGAAATCGTCTTGCGCGTGTTGAAGTCCACGATGTTGCGGCAGTTCGCGCGCGCGAACATCTTGAGACGCTTCTCCATTTCGACGACGGCCCAGCGCAGACCGAAAACGACTTTTTTCGTGTCGTTGATGACGGGGACGAGCAGGTGGGGGAGACGGTTGTAGCTCGTGAACTCGACGCGCTTGGGGTCCACCATGATGAACCGCAGTTGGTCGGGCGTCCGGCACATGAGAAGGCCGTTGATGATCGAGTTGAGGCAGACGGACTTGCCTTGTCCCGTGGCGCCGGCCACGAGGAGGTGCGGGATTTTCGCGAGGTCGACGACGAGGTCGTTTCCGGCGGCGTCCTTGCCGAGCAGAAGCGGCACGTGGAATTTCGGCTGCCGCCCGGCCGGCCACGGCGTCTTCGTGCGCCAGAGTTCACCGTCGACGATTTCACGGAAACTGACGGACGCCGGCCGGAGGTTCGGCACTTCGATGCCGACGGCGTTCTTGCCGGGAATCGGCGCCTGGATGCGGACGGACTTCGCTTCGAGCGCCATCTGGAGATTCGCCGAAAGCGCGGAGATGCGTTCGGCTTTCACGCCCGGCGCCGGCGTGAGCGCGTACTGCGTGACGACGGGGCCGACGACGCGGAACGCGGGCGTCGCCTCGACGTGGAAAACGCGCAGGGTCTCGACGAGACGCGCTTCCATCGCTTCCACGTCGCCATGCTCGGCTTTTGACTCAGGGACGGGGTTCAACACCTGTTCGGGCGGCGGTAGCACGTAGGGCGAAAGAGGCTCGGTCGGCGCTTCGGGTTCAGCCACGGCCGTCGGCGCGGAAGGGGATGCGGGAACGATCGCAGGGGCGGGGGCGGCAAGCGTTGCCGGAGACACCGACGGCGGGGCGGACGGCACGGGTTTCGCGGCGCGGCGGGCAGACGGGCGGACCCAGTCTTCGCCAGACACTTCGGCTTCGTGCTGGGCGCGGACGTTTGCCACCTGTTCCGCGTGCATCTGATGGAGGCGTTCTTCTTCGGCCTGCCGTTCGGCTTCCAAGGCGGCGCGTTCAGCGATTCGCTGCGCACGAGCCTCTTCCTTCTCCGCAAGGCGCTGGGCGCGGGCTTCTTCCCGCGCGGTCTTTTCGGCGAGACGCTGCTGACGGAGTGCTTCGCGGGCGGCTTCTTTTTCGGCTTTGAGCGCGGCCTTTTCGGCGGCAATCCGTTCTTTTTCCGCTTGGCGGTCGGCTGCGGCCTGGGCGCGGGCGGCGGCCGCCGTGGCAAACGCATCGTCCGTCGGGGCCGCCGTTTCGGTCGCTGGTTCGCGTTCGGAGGCCCAGGCCGTCAACCGCGCCAATCCGCCGACGATGGTCTTGAGTCCGACGATCATGAGAAGGGACAAAAGCATGATCGACCCGACGAGAATGCCCGCGCCGAACGGCGAGAGAAGGCGCGCCAACCCGCGCGTCACGATCAGATAGCCCACCGCGCCGCCGGCGTTGGGCTCGATGTTGAGCGTGTGGAGCAATTCGCGCACGACCGGGGAAAGGCCGCACAATTGGAGCAGGCACGTGGCCGACACAAGAAAGAGGAGCATCCCGAGGGCGCGGCGGCCGGGGTGGATCGCTTTGCCGAGGACGAGGAGAAAGCCGATGACGACGCAGAGCACGGGCACGAACCAGACGGCAAGGCCGATCGTCAGGTAACCGTACCAGGCGAAATAGTCACCCGTCACGCCAATCAAGTTGGCCGTCGGCCGCAGCGCGGGGATGCAGAGTTCCGGGATGTCGCGCCAGTCGTAGGAGAGGAGGGCTAAAAACGGGAACAGGGCGATTGGGAACATGAAAAGCCCAATCAGCCGCCGCCGGATCGTGGTTTCGGGATTTGTACGTGTGCTACTTGTGTTGGCTTGCATCGCCGGCGTCTTTCATGAACAACGCGGGGTTGTAGGGGTCGTAGGGGTTCGTGATGTTTTCGGGACCGTAGGGATTGTTGAACTTGTACGGGCTGTGCGGATACGTGAGATTCGGGTTCTGCTGGCGCGTGAGCGGCGCGTACGGCATATGCGACCCGGAATCATCGCCCCGCCAGTTCCGCGTTTCCGAATTGCGAACGGCATGGAACACGAGAAGCGCCAATACGAGCGCGAGGAGCTTGAGCGCCCAGTTGCGGGTGAAGAGGGGAATGAACTGTTTCATTTCGACACCTCCTTTTCGGTTTTTTCTTTTTCGGCTTTTTTCGTCTTCTCGACCTTCTCCGCTTCTGCGGCGGCCGCGCGGAGGAGTTTCTTCCGCCGCCGCTGGAACCAGTCGACCACGGCCTCGCTCGTCGTCCGCTGCAGCGGCATGGCCTTGCGCACCCAGCGCAACACGGCCTGGCGCGAATCGTCCCCGGTGCCAGGATAGCGAATGAGACGGCCGTTGTGGGCCACGGACACACGGCCCGTTTCCTCCGAGACAACGAGAACAAGCGCGTCCGTCTCCTCGCTCAAGCCCACGGCGGCACGGTGGCGCATACCTGACGACGAGAGTTCGGACTGATTGGAGACGGGGAAGAGACAGTGGGCCGCCGCGATACGCCCTTTGCGGATGACCACGCCGCCGTCGTGGAGCGGCATCGGTTCCGTGAAGATGGAGAAGAAAAGTTCGGTGGATATACGCGCGTCGAGTTCGACACCCGTTGTGTCGAACCCGCGCAAGGAGATACCGCGCTCGAACGCGATGAGTGCGCCCGTGCGGGCCTTGGCGAGTTTGAAGATGATACCCACGAGTTCTTCGGGCGTCGTCCGTTGGGCGAGCCCCGCCGTCATGCGCTGCGGATCTTGGAAGAGGAGCGAACCCATCGTGGCGAGGATGCGGCGGATTTCAGGCTGGAAGATGACGACCGACGAAAGGATCAAGTAGAGCAGCAGCGTCTGGATGATCTTGGCCAGGACGTCGAAGTTGAAGAGGTAGGTGAAAACGAACAGGAGCGCGAAAAGGATACCCGCGCCCATGAGCACCTGGCCGAAGCGTGAACCTTTCGCGGTCTTGAGAATCGAGTAGAAAACGAAATAGAGGATCAGAACCTGGACAATGTCCGGAATCAAGCTAAGAATGTGGGCTGCGTCCATGGCCGTTCTCCTTTCTCGGGCAGTTGGGCATCAAGCAGATTGAGTACATCGAGCGCCTGGCGCGTTTCCTTCACGTCGTGCACACGGACAACCGACGCGCCGTGCAGGGCGCACCAGAGCGCGGCGCCGACACTTCCGCCCAGGCGGTCGGTGGGCGACGTGGTCTTGGTGATCATGCCAATCAGGCGTTTGCGCGAAACGCCGACGAGCACGGGGTAGCGTCGGGCGAGCGCGTCCAACCCCGCGAGCCGCGCCAAATCCTCCTGCCGCGTCGAGGCGAAACCGATCATCGGGTCAACGAGGATCTGCCCCCGCAGGTCTTCGGGGGGCGGCGCGTCCGGCACGGGGATCACGAGACCGCAGCCCGACGCCCGCGCGAGGCGCAGGAAGTCCGGCACAGGTTCGGGGTAGACGCAGTTCAGAATCGAAGCGCCGCCCGCGAGGGCTTTTTCCGCCGTCTCCGGATGATAGGTATCCACGGAAAGCGGGGCGGACGGCAGTTCACGCCGGAGGATGCGGAGGACGGGTTCGAGCCGCGCCCATTCCGCCTGCCACGGAAGCGGCGTTGCGCCGGGACGGGTCGATTCGGCGCCGAGGTCGAGAACATCCGCGCCGGCGTTCCAGTGCGCCCGCGCACGGGAGATTGCGATTTCAGTCCGCGAGGTGGGAATGCCGTCCGAAAACGAATCGGGCGTGATGTTGACGATGCCCATCACACGTGTGCGGGACAAGTCGATTGTACGTTCACGGCATTTCCACATCATGGTTTTCACGCTCCTGCGGGGATGTCCGGTGCGGCGGATTCGGCTTCGTCGTCCGCGTGGGGGCGTTCGAGGCCGAGCAGCGTTTCAACATCGCGTCCGTCCATGGTTTCCTTCTCCAAAAGCGTCGTGGCGAGCAATTCCAGCTTCGCGTGGTTCTCCTCCAGCAGCTGGCGGGCACGTGCGTAGGCCGTCTCGATGAGGGTGCGCACTTCGTCGTCGATGGCCTGAGCGGTCTTCTCCGAGAAGGGCGGGGTGCTCTCCTCGACGGCGAACGCATTGGGCTTGACGAATTGCTGGAAACCGAATCGACCCATACCGTAGCGGCAGACCATGGCGCGGGCGATTTGCGTGGCATAGGCGATGTCGCTCGCCGCGCCCGTCGAGACGTCTTTCGTATGCAATTCTTCGGCGAGGCGGCCACCGCAGAGAACGACGAGTTCGTCTTCGAAGTACGACTTCGTGCGGTTGAGGACGTCCTTTTCGGGAAGGGACATCGTCACGCCGAGGGCGCGGCCGCGCGGAATGATCGTCACCTTGTGGAGGGGGTCGGCGTTCGGCAGCAGCAGTTGGAGGAGGGCGTGGCCGGATTCGTGCCAGGCCGTCGTCTCGTACTCCTTGCGCGTGAAACCGGCGCTGCGCCGTTCACTGCCCCAGAACACCTTGTCCCGCGCTTCTTCAAGGACGGCCTGCGGAATCGCGGCGAGTCCCTTGCGCGCGGCGAGGAGCGCGGCCTCGTTGATAATGTTGGCGAGATCCGCGCCCGAATGGCCGGACGTGCCGCGTGCGAGGCGTTTGAGATCGACGTCCGCGTCGAGTTTGACCTTGGCGGCGTGGATTTTGAGAATCGCTTCGCGCCCCTTGAGCGTCGGCAGATCCACGTTGACCTGCCGGTCGAAACGGCCGGGGCGCAGGAGCGCGGGGTCGAGAATGTCCGGCCGGTTTGTGGCGGCAATCACGATCACGCCGTCGTTCGTGCCGAAACCGTCCATCTCCACGAGCATTGCGTTGAGCGTCTGATCCGCACACCGTTGAGCCGTCATGCCGCCCGCGTTGCGCTTCTGGCCGACGGAATCGATCTCGTCGATGAAAATGATGCAGGGGGCGTTCTTCTTGCCCTGCTCGAAGAGGTCGCGTACACGGCTTGCGCCCACGCCTACGAACATCTCCTCGAAGTCAGAACCCGAGATCGAGAAGAAGGGGACGTTCGCTTCGCCGGCGATGGCCTTGGCGAGCAGCGTCTTGCCCGTGCCGGGCGGTCCGACGAGAAGGATGCCGCGCGGGATGCGGCCGCCGAGTTTCGTGAACTTCTCCTTGTTCTTAAGGAACTCGACAATCTCCGCCACATCCTCTTTCGCCTCGTCCACGCCCGCGACGTCCGCAAACGTGATGCGATCCTTGCCCTTGTTTGAGTTGAGAAGACGCGCCTTCGACTTTCCGAAGGAGAACGGTCCCCCGCCCCCGCCCATCATCCGACGGTAGATGAAGACCCACAGAAGCGCGGCGAAGACGCCGAAGATGAGCAGCTGTTGCATGAACGGCCCGATCAACGGCTCCTCCTCGCGGATGGGGCAGTCCACGCCACGGGCGGCGAGGTCGTTCATCAGCTGTTCGTTCTCGTTCGGCGCCAACACGACGCGGAACTCTTCGGACGCGCCGCGCAGACGGCCACGCAGATACGTCTGGCCAGATTCAAGTAAACGCACACGCTCGACTTTCGCCACTTCGTTCGACGCCACATGCTGACGGAACGCGGTCTGCGACAGGGCGAGCGGCGGTTTCGGCTGGGGCTGGAAATAGCGCATTGCCAGGAACGTGAGCGCCACGATGGACAACAGAACCCACCCGCTGCGGGAGTTCGCGGGCGGTACGTTCCGGGGTGGCGCGTTCCGCCGGGTGGAGCCGGCGGTCGACTGCTTTTTCTGTTCGTTGGACATAGGACATACGATTATATCAAAAAGCATGCGCGTGAACGCACGTGGGGGAAAGTTTTGTTATAATTTGGTGCGTCGAAAAAGGAAGAACGAAAGAGGCATCCGTCATGAACAGAAAGATTTTGAGAATCCTGCGTTTTCTGCTGGCCCTCGCGAACCTGGCCGCGCTCGTCTGCGTGTTCACGCTTCCGCCCGATCCGGTTGAACCGCTGACGCAACCCGTCGCAGGTCTGGCGTGTCTGGCGCGGTTGCAGTTTGCGCCGGCCGTGCTGGCGCTCGATGTGGTCGTGCTGTTTGTGCTGCTCGCCCTCACGCTCGGTTTTGGGCGGTTCTACTGCGAAGTGGTCTGTCCGCTCGGTGTTTCGCAGGACGTGTTGCGCAAGGCGTGTTTCTTTTTGAAACGGCAAGGCGTTCGCCGCGTTTGCTGCCGTCTTCCCGTCAGCCGGACGCAACTTGCCGTCCGGCTCGCCGTACTGCTCGTCGCGATTGCCGCGACGGCCGGCGGCCTTGTTGGATATGCGTGGGTTGATCCCTATGGGGTGTTCGGCCGCGCCGTGGCGTGGGTGCGGGACGTGGCCGCCGCGCCGGCGCCTGTTGCGCAGATGACGGGCGACTGGGTGGGGACGCTCCTCGCGGCCGGGCCGTTCGTCCTTGTGCTGGCGCTTGTCTTCGTCGGGCGGGGACGTATCTGGTGCAACTGGATTTGCCCGGTGGGGACGGTGTTCGCCGGCCTCGCGCGTGTCTCCTACGGGCGCAAGCAGACGACGTTCGATTCCCATTGCAAAGACTGCGGCGCCTGTTTCCCGTCGAAAAAAGAAAATGCGGATTGAGGAAAAGGCCGCTTTTCAAAACGCGTGCTTTGTTGACGCGCGTGTGATGGGATGATAGAATGACGACCATGGAACGGCGACTGAAAATACCCTACGGTATCAAGGACTTCAAGCGGATCCGTGCGGAAGGCTACTACTACGTGGACAAGACGGCCTACATCCGCCAGATGGAGGAGCGCGACAGCTTCGTCTTCTTTGTGCGCCCCCGGCGCATGGGCAAGTCCCTCTTCGTCGAGACGCTGCGCTGCTACT
>CAZTHR010000021.1:0-15853 GCA_964613265.1 uncultured Lentisphaeraceae bacterium
ACGGTATCGTCGGCGTAGGTGCGCGACCAGACGTCGTGTTCCGCGTTCGGAACTTCCGTGTAGACGACATGTCCGCCCGCCGCGTTCACGGCAGCCACCATGTCCCGCGACCGTTTCACGGGAACGGCGCTGTCGGCATCGCCATGGACGACACGCAGCGGAAGTTTCACCAGACGCGGCGCACAGGCCACGTCCCCGCCGCCGCAGATCGGCAACGCGGCGGCAAACATCTCTGGCATCCGTTGCACGATGTCCCACGTGCCATACCCGCCCATCGAAATGCCGGTCACATAGACACGACTCGGATCAACGGGATAACGGGCCATCATGTCCTTCACGAGCGCGAGCGCCTTCGCCATGTTCACGGACGGCTGCGGATTCATGGTGTGCGCAGGCGCACTCCACGGCGTATCGACCCACTGGGCGCCGGCCGGACATTGTGGCGCCACGACAATCGCTTTCCGCCCCGTCCGTTCGCTGTAACCAATGATTTGCGGAACGCCATGGACGAGCTGCGCCACGTTGTCCGCCCCGCGTTCGCCCGCCCCGTGCAAGAAGAGGACGAGCGGCACCTTCCCGCCGTTCCCGACTCCCTGCGGCACGAACACGCGATAGTTCAGTCCGTCGAACACACCCGCATCCGTCACCGTCGCCGCCCACGTCTTGTCCACACGCGCGGGAACCTTCGCGTCCGCCGCAATCGTCGACGGGAATGCGAGGAACGGCAGAAACACGCCGCCGACGACACTTCGAGCTTTGAATCCACGCGCCAGACCGCAGTCGGATTCATACCAGTCGCCAAACGGCTGGCGGTCGCATGACGTGTCAAGGAAACGGTAGAGCGGCGCAACGAGCGTTTCCAAATCGTCCGTGCGACCGCGCAGACACGCCACCCACACGAGCCAGTCGGCCTTCGTATAGGCCTTGCGCGAATCGAGCGGCAACCCGTACGTCTCCTGCAACTTCAGATAGGCCGCCATTTCGCGTTCTGCCACATCCGGCGGAAAGAGGTTGAATCCCAGCAGACGATCCCACACGAGGTTGTACTTCATGCTCCACGTGTCGGGCCGGTCGAACGCCAGACGCCCCGCCCCGTAGCGGCCGCCCTTCACGGCGTCAATCCAGCGCGGCACCATGTCCTGCGCGATCTTCCGATAACGCGCCGCGACATCCTTTTCGCCGCGTAGTTCCGCCATGAACCCGTAGCCCGCGAGCGCGACGATCGTCTTGACGGACAGGTTCGCGTTGTGCGCGAGGTGTCCGGCGAAATCGTCCGTGCAGAGCTGATTTTCGGGATCGAAGCCGACTTTCTCCAGATACTGCGCCCACTGCGTCACCGTCGGCCACCAGCGCCCGGCGAAATCGGCATTTCCTTCACGGTGCGCGAGCGCGGAAAGGCAAATCAGCATGTTTCCGCATTCCTCCACGGGCATCCGGAACGTGTCGTCATCCCCGCCGCCCACGGACTGACCCTTGCGCATCCCGTAGAACTGCCCCTCGGCCACGGGAAACAGCCCCAAGTCGTGCGGTGCGTAGGCGTACGGCCAGTTCGTGCTCGCCGCATAGGCGCAGACAGGCGCCAGCGTCGCCTTGACAAACGCCGGCCCAGCAAGCAGCAGATGCGGCAACTGCGGATAGAAAACGTCCGTCGTACCAATCATGCCACCCGAATGATTCTCGGCGGAGAACATGTACGGTTCACCGTCCGGTCCCGCCACGAAGATGCAAGCCGCGAAACTCTGCCGCCAGGCGAGCTCGGCCACACGCGCATACTTCACGCCGCCGATTCGTTCCGCGCGCGCGGCCAGCGCGGCATCGAACGCACGGACGGACGTACGGATGCGCGGGAAATCCCGCACGGCCTCCGCCAACATCGTCTCAAACGACTTGCCACCGCGCTGCCACCAATCAACAAGGTTCTTCCCGAAGTACCGCGCCGTCACGCCATGTTCGATGGCCAACAGATAACGCACTTCGTTCCCCTCGACAAACGGCCCCACTTGCCAGACAGACCCCCAATCGGCGCGTTTGGAATCGCCTTTCACGCGAAAGGGAACCTGCTCCTTACGGCCGACACACCGCGCCGGGACGCCCGAAACCGTCGTCGTGCGTTCGACCATCGCCGCTCGGTCGTCGTCACGCGCAAGTTCGTGCGGCAGATTCATCTCAAGCCGAAAATCCTTTGCGCCGACAACCGTCGCCGTCACGTAGGTGACAGGACGCGAGAAGACCTCAAGATCGTCGGGCAGTTTCGCCGTCATGAAACTCAGTTCGACGGACAACGCACCGGCGCCGAACGTGTAGCGCGTCTCGTTCGCCAATACGCGCACAGACGTCTGCGGCAAGGGCGGAATGTCCATCGGATTGCGGCCGCACAGACGATATTTCCGCCCGTCTGCCGTGAGGATCATCGAAAGCGGCTGACGCGCACCGGCCCAGTGGGTCGTGTCCCGGTCGGTCAGACGATCCGCCGCGCTCCACACGCTGAAATGCGGATCCACGCTGACAAGCGGCACGGCCGGCGGACGAAACGGCTTCGCGCACGTCGACGCAGCCGACAGTTCCCGCGCCCCCACACAGGCGAACGCAAGCGACAGACAGACAAGGCTATGATGAAGTTTCATGAACGCATTATACCACACAATGACATTCTCCAGAGACCGCCAAAAAGAAAAACCCGAACCGCCGAAACGGCGGTTCGGGCAGATACGCGGGCGGCACGCCGCCCGATGCAGCATCCGTTACGCGGGGAACTGATAGAGTTCGCGCTTCTGATACTGCGTGTGGAGCAGATGCTCGGCCTTTTCGGAACCAGGCTCGCCCAAATAGTCCTTGTAGAGCGCCTGGACTTCGGGGTTCAGGTGGCTCATGCGGAGTTCGCAACGTTCGTCGTCCGTATAAAGCCCCTGCGTACGAAGGGCGCGGATTTCGTCCGTCGCCAAGCACGGCTGACCGCCGCCGCCGATGCAACCGCCACGGCACGCCATGACCTCGATGAAGTCGTAGCGCGGCTTGCGGCCGGCCTTGCGGTCTTCGCGAATTTCGTCCAGCACCTTCTCGGCGTTGGCCATCTGGTGGACGACGGCGATGTTCACCGGCGTGCCCTTGATGTCGATCGTCGCCGTCTTCACGCCGTCCATGCCGCGCACGTCCTGGAACTCGATCGACGGCGGCTTCGCCGCACCCGTGATCAAGCAGTAGGCCGTACGGAGAGCCGCCTCCATCACGCCGCCCGTGACACCGAAGATCGTGCCCGCGCCCGTGTAGGCGCCGAGCAGTTCGTCGGCCTTCTCATCGGGCAACGCCTCGAAATCGATGCCGGCGGACTTGATCATGCGGGCGAGTTCGCGCGTGGTGAGAACCACGTCCGTGTCCTGCGTGCAAGACGCGCTCATGTGCTCGTCGCGCTGGATCTCGAACTTCTTGGCCGTGCAGGGCATGACCGACGTCATGTGGACGCTCTTGGGATCAAGGCCGTTCTTTTCGGCCCAATAGGTCTTGGCGAGCGCGGAGAGCATCTGCTGCGGCGACTTGGCGGAGGAGAAATTCTCCGTGAAATCGGGCGCATACTTCTCCATCCAGTCCGTCCACGCCGGACAGCAGCTCGTGAAGAGCGGCAACGCGCCACCCTTCGTGAAGCGCTTGATGAACTCCGTGCCTTCTTCCATGATCGTAACGTCGGCGGAGAAGTTCGTGTCGAACACCTTGTTAAAGCCGAGACGACGGAGCGCCGCGTAGATCTTGCCCGTGGTGAGTTCGCCCGGCTTCATGCCGAACTCCTCGCCGAGCGCCACGCGGACGGCCGGGGCGATCTGCACGAGGCAGGTCTTCGCCGGGTCGAGGATGGCCTTGACCACCTTCCGCGTGTCGTCCTTCTCGTAAATCGCACCCACGGGGCAGTGCGCGGAACACTGGCCGCACTTGATGCAGGGCGAATCGGCCAGCGACACGCCGGCAGCCGGCTGCATAATCGTCTTTTCGCCGCGCCCGATGAACTCAAGCGCCCACACATTCTGCATGTGCTGGCAGACTTCGGCGCAACGCCCGCACTTGATGCACTTGTCGGGGTTCAGCACGATGGACGTCGTGGACGTGTCGTTGTCGTGGTGGACGACTTCGCGCGGGAACGGGACTTCGCGGATGCCGAAATCGGCCGCGATGTTCTGAAGCTCGCACGAACCCGAGCGCGGGCACTGCAGACAGTCCTGCGGATGGTTCGCGAGGATGAGTTCGAGCACGGTGCGACGAACCTGGACGATGTCCGGATCGTGCGTGACGATCTTCATGCCCGGCATCGCCTCGGTGCAGCAGGCGCGAAGCATCTTCGGACTCGGCACGAACTTGCCGGGCTCCGTGCGGCTCGGCACGAGCTGGCGCACGACGCAGAGGCCGCAGCTGGCACCCGCCTTGAGGTCGGGATGGTAGCAAAGCGTCGGGATCTTCACGTTCGCCGCTTTCGCCGCGACGAGAAGGTTGGAACCTTTCGGCACGCTGACGGGGACGCCGTTGATCTCAAGAGAAATCATTTCGGGGGTTTCCATTTTGTCAAAATCCTTTCTTCGTCCTAATCAGGCATGAGAAATCGCGTGGAACTTGCACGTCGCCTCGCAGGCGCCGCACTTGATGCACTTCTTCGAATCGATCGTGTGCGGCTGGCGCACCGAACCGGCGATGGCGCCGACGGGGCACTTGCGGGCGCACATCGTGCAGCCCTTGCACAACTTTTCGTCGATTGTGTAGGTGACGAGTTTCTTGCACTTGCCCGAACGGCACTTCTTGTCGTGAATGTGCTCCATGTACTCGTCCATGAAGTACTTGAGCGTGGAGCGCACGGGGTTCGAGGCCGTCTGCCCAAGACCGCAGAGGGAGGCCTTGTTCATCGCGTCACAGATCTTCTCCATGTCCTCGATGTCCTGCTCCTCGCCACGTCCCTCGGTGATCTTGTTCAGATAGTTGAGGAGCTTGCGGCCGCCGATCCGGCAGGGCGCACACTTGCCGCAACTTTCATCGACCGTGAAGTCGAGGTAGAACTTGGCGATGTCGACCACGCAGTCCGTCTCGTCCATGACGATGAGGCCGCCCGAACCCATGATCGAACCGATCTGGGCGAGGGATTCGTAGTCGATCGGCGTGTCGAGGAACTGCGGCGGGATGATACCGCCGGAAGGACCGCCCGTCTGCGCCGCCTTGAACTGGTGGCCGCCACGGATGCCGCCGCCGATGTCGAAGATGATTTCGCGAAGCGTCGTACCCATCGGCACTTCGATGAGGCCGGAGTTGTTCACCTTGCCCGTCAACGCAAAGACCTTCGTGCCCTTCGTCGTGGCCGTGCCGATCTTGTTGAACCAATCCGCGCCCTTGTTGATGATGACGGGGATGTTCGCCAGCGTCTCGACGTTGTTGATGACGGTCGGGCAGCCCCAGAGGCCCTTGACGGCCGGGAACGGCGGACGCGGACGCGGCATTCCGCGATGGCCTTCGATGGACTGCAGCAACGCCGTCTCTTCGCCGCACACGAACGCGCCCGCACCGAAGCGGAGTTCGACGTCGAACGAGAAGCCGGAACCGAGGATGTCGTCGCCCAAAAGGCCGAGTTCATGCGCCTGCGCGATGGCCACCTGGAGGCGGTGGATGGCGAGCGGATATTCGGCGCGGATGTAGATGAAGCCCTTGGAGGCGCCAATCGCGTAGCCCGCGATCGTCATGGCCTCAAGGATGGAGTGGGGATCGCCTTCCAGCGTCGAGCGATCCATGTACGCACCCGGATCGCCTTCGTCCGCATTGCAGACCATGTACTTCTGGCCCTTGGGCTGCTGCTGGGCGAACTTCCACTTGATACCCGTCGGAAAGCCCGCGCCGCCACGGCCGCGCAGACCGGACTTGACCATCTCCTCGACGACCTGCTCCGGCGTCATCTCGAACAGCACCTTCTCAATCGCCTTGTAGCCGTCACGGGCGATGTAGTCTTCGATCTTCTCCGGATCGATCACGCCGCAGTTGCGCAGCACGATACGGTACTGTTTCTGATAGAACGGAATGTTCGCCTCGGCGACGAGACGCTTCGCCTGTTCGGGGTCGTAGCAGAGACGCTGCACGACGCGCCCCTTGACGAGGTGCTCGGAGATGATCTCCTTGACGTCCTCCGCCGTCACCTTCACGTAGAACGTGCCCTGCGGGAGGATCTTGACGATCGGCCCCTGTTCGCAGAAGCCCAGACAGCCCGTCGTGACGACCTGCACCGTCTTGTCAAGCCCCTGCTCCTTGAGCTGCTTGTTGAACTCTTCGATGATCTTCGTGCCGCCGCCCGAACAGCACGCCGTGCCACCGCAAACGAGAATATAAGACTGATAGGCCATGGCGTGTTACTTTCCTTTGATGATGTCGATCGAGGGGTGGTCGCAAATCTTGGCATCGATCAGCGCGTGGCCGACGATGTGCTTTTCAACGATTTCCTTCGCCGTTGCGGCGTCCACGTGGCCGTAGATCACCGACGGCATACCGGGGACGACGACCTCGACGGTCGGCTCGGAATGGCAGAGGCCCATGCAGCCGGTCTGCCGAACGAGAACATTGGTCAACCCCTTCTCGCTCAACGTGTCCACGAGCGTCGCGAACGTGTCCTTCGCGCCGGCCGCAATGCCGCACGTGCCCATGCCCACGATGACCTGCACGTCCTTGTTGGAACTGTCGCGCAGTTCCATCGCTTTCTGCCGTTCCCCACGCATCTTGCGGAGGTCTTCAAGCGTCAACTTTGCCATGACTCTCTCCTTCTTCTCGATTCTGAAATCACTTCTGCTCGCCGGCCCAGCCGAGCTCGCGATAGTGCTTGATGATGTCCGCCACGTTCTTCGTCGTCAACTTGCCGTGTACGTCGCCGTTCACAACCGCCACCGGCGCAAGGCCGCAGCAGCCGAGACAACGCACCGCCTCGACGGAGAACAACCCGTCCGGCGTCGTCGCATTGATGCCCACGCCCAGCTGCTTCTCGAACGCCATGATGAGGTCTTCGCCGCCACGCAAGTAGCAGGCCGTACCCATACACACCTGGATGTTGTACTTGCCCATCTTCTGGAGACGGAAGAAATTGTAGAAAGTAACCACGCCGTAGATTTTCGCCAGCGGGACGTTCAGCACCTGGCTGATCTCAATCGCGATGGCCCGCGGGATGAAACCGTACGTCTGCTGCACACGATGGAGAACCATAATCAGGTTCCCCGGCTTGTCCTTCCATTCCTCGACGAAAGCCCGAAGTTCCGGGGGCATCGTTTCGATTGTTCCACTCATGTTGGTAGTTCCTTCTTGTTGTCGAAATCACAAAACGCCTAAACTGTGTAGAGTATCTCACAGAAACACCTTGTTAGGCAACGGTAAGATTATGGAAAGTTAGAACCCGTTTTGTTGCGATTCATGCGCGGCCGCCTGTACGCGCGTTCTTTTCCGTGAACTGCATTGTGATCGTTCAATGCGCTTGCCCGAAAACGGGCGATGCGCTATAATCGACCCATGCAAAAACTTAGAATGGCAATGGTCGGCGGCGGCGTGGGCGCGTTTATCGGGCAGATCCACCGCATCGCCGCACGTATGGATGGCGGCGTGGAACTCGTGGCAGGCATGTTCAACCGCGACCCCGAACAGAATGCGCACGTCGGTGCGGCGGAAGGTCTCGCCGCCAATCGTCTCTACACGTCATGGCAGGAACTCGTCGCGGGCGAGGCCGCGTTGCCGAAAGGCGTCCGGGCGGACTTCATCGCCATCTGCACGCCGAACCATCTACACTATCCCATTGCCAAGGCGGCGCTCGCGGCGGGCTTCCACGTCATGTGTGAAAAACCCCTCACGCTCACCGTTCCGGAGGCCGAAGACCTGGCGCACGATGTTGCACAGACGCACCGCGTGTTCGGCCTCATGCACACCTACACGGGCTACCCGATGGTCAAACTGGCCCGCGATCTCGTCCGGCGCGGCGATCTCGGCCGCATCTGCAAAACGACCGTCGAGTACCAGCAGCAGTCGTTCCGCAAAGTGGATTTCACGCAGCCGCTCGACAAGCGAACCGCGTGGAAAGTCAATCCGGCGCAGACGGGGGCCAGCTGTTGCATGGCGGACATCGGCGTCCATGCCGGCAACCTCGTCGAGTACGTGACGGGGCTGCCCATCGCGTCCGTCCTGGCCGACATTTCCAGTTTCGTCGCCCCGCAGGGGCTGGATGACGACTGCAACGCGCTCCTCCGCTTCGCGAACGGCGCGCGCGGCGTCCTGCTCGTGTCCAAAATCGCGACGGGCGAGGAGAACAGCATCCGTCTGCGCGTCTACGGCGAAGAAAAGGGGCTTGTCTGGGATCAGGCGGATCCCAACGTCCTCCGCGTCCGCACCCCCGGCCAACCCGAACAGGTGTGGACGCGCGCAAACGCCTACGTGGGCGACGTCTCCGAAGCGGCCGCCCGCGCGTCGCGGCCGCCCGCCGGACACCCCGAAGGCTACATCGCGGCCTTTGCCAACCACTACCGAAATTTCTGCGACACCGTCCGCGCCGTCGAAGCGCACGAAACGCCCGCGCCCGTGTGGCTGGATTTTCCGAATGTGGACGACGGCGTACGCGGGATGCGTCTCGTCGATGCCGTCGTCGCCTCCGCCCGGCAGGGCGGCGTCTGGGTCGACGTCTGACCCCGACCCGCCCGTCCCGGACGTGCGCCGCCGCGCCGTTTAGCGCAGGGAGCAAGGGCCGCCCACGCAGCCGCCGTTGCACGCCATGACTTCAAGGAAGTTGGCCGGCAGTTTGCCCAACTCGTAGAGTTTGAGCATTGCGCAGGTCTTCTTGTCGATGCCGTTGATCTGCTTGGCATTGAGCACGAAGCCCGGCATCTTCTCCGTCGCCTCGGCCAACACCGCCTCCGTGACGCCACAGTTCCGCGCGAAGTTGCGGGCCGTCACGGCCGCCGGGCGCGGCGTCGGGAACGGTTCGCAATCCATCACGTCGATTTTGCGGCCGGCCAGCAACGCGCCGAGTTCCTCGAAGGAAAGCACGTAGTCCACGCCACGCTCGCTCGCCTCGCCGCGCTTCGCCACGCACGGCCCGATGAACACGGTTTTCGCTTCCGGATTCTTCGCCTTGACGAGATCGCGGGCGAAGATCATCGGACTGGGCGTGTCCGACACGTGTGGCAGGAAACTCGGCAGATGCTTCCGCACAAGATTCACATAGGCCGGACAGCAGCTCGACGTCATGAGCATCTTCGGATCTTTCTCCAGACGCTCCATGAACTCCTTCGTCTCGTGCTGGGTCGTCAACTCGGCGCCCAACGCCACTTCCATCACGTCCGAAAAACCGGCCTTCGCACACGCGCCCAGCAACTGCTCGATTTTGCCGGGGAACTGCTTGTCCGCCGCCGGCGCCACCATCGCCACGAGATGTTCGCCGCGCTTCATCGCCATCAGGACTTCCAACAACTGCGAACGCTCCATCACCGCGCTGAACGGGCAGGCGTTGAAGCATTTGCCGCAGAACACGCACTTGTCGAAATCAATCTCCGCCACGCCCTGCTCGTTCTTGTGGATGGCGTTCACGGGACAGGCCTCTTCACACGGCACGGTCGTCTTCACGATCGCATGGTACGGACAGGCCGTGATACAACGGCCGCACTTGATGCACTTCGCGGGGTCGATCACGGACTGCCCGTTCACCACCGTGATGGCCTTCTTCGGACACGTGTACGTACACGGCCGCGCAAAACAGCCACGGCAGTTCGACGTCGAGACGATTTTCGCGTCCGGACACGATGAACACGCCGACCCGCACACGCTCAGCGGCGCGCGCTTCGCCCGCGAATGGGCGTTCGGGTCTTCGGCGATTTCCTGCGCAAACTCGTGGTAGTACTCCCGCAACGTCTTCGCTTCGTCCGTCTCCTCCTGCGGCGAAATACCAAAGAGAGCCATCAGACGGTACTTCAGCACCGCGCGGTCATGGTAGATGCAGCAACGCGACGCCGGATCGTCCTTCGGCCGGAGCTTGATCGGAATGCGGTCGAGTTCCGTCTCCAGCGTTCCCTCGTCGAACGCGCGGACGAGGCGGATGAGCAGTTCGCGACGAATGTAGATGGCTTCGTTCAACATGGCTACTCCGCGCCCTCCAGCAATTCGAGGATGCGGTTCTTCACCTTCTCAGGCGAGGCCTGGGCGATCACCTCCGTCCCGTTGACGCGCACGTAAGGCGCCCCGCCGAGGTTTTCCCGTTCGCACAAGTTCAGACACGGGCGCGATTCGATTTCCACGCGAGCACGGACGTCCTCGGGGAGTTCGTCTTCAAGGGACAGGAGACGGGCCGCCCCCAGCACGTAGCAGGCGGTTCCGCAACAGAGTTCGATCTTGATTTTATCCATGTTGAATCGTTCCTTCTTCTTCCAATGCGCCCATTATACCATTTTCGGCGCGAGGACGGAAAAACGCCGACTTCGGGTCTTTGGCGTTTTGAGGTACAGGCTTCGCAGACGCATCGGCCTCCTTGTCCTTCTCTTCCCGTACGGGCGGCGCCAGCAGGACTTCCTCGCCAGCCGCCACACCGGAGATGATGCGAATCATGCGGTTGTTGTCGGGACCGACCTCCACGCGACGCGGAACCCACCCGCCCTCGCCACGCACGTAGACGTACGGCTCGCCGTCGATGCGAACGACACACTGCACGGGACAGTAGAGCGTCTTCTCGAACACCTCCTTGACGAGTTCAACGTCGCAGCTCATGCCCGGCCGCGCCACCGCGCCTTCAAAGTCGCACTCGATTTCACACCGGAAAAGTTTCAAATCCGGGTTCATGCGCGTGGCCTGCGCGTCCGGCAGGATGCCCAGCTTCGTGAGTTTTCCCCGAAACACGCAGTTCGGAAAGGCGTCCACCGTCACGTTCGCCACCATGCCGACATCGAGTTTGTTCAGCGACGCCTCGGGCACCATGACCTCGACGATCAAGCCGTCATCCAACGGCAGATAGATCAACTCCTGACGCTGTACCGCGCTTTCGCCGGCCGCCAGCGGATTCTCCCACCACCGCCGCCGCGCCGTGCCCGCGTAGAGCACCACGCCGTTCGTCGGCGCCACGATGCGGGCTTTCGAGATCTGGAAGTTGAGTTCGGCCAGACGATTCGTGGCACGTTCATACTCGCGAGCGCGTTGGATGATTTCGGTCTCGCCCTGACGAATCTGGGACTTGCTCTGCCATTTCGTCCGCGCCAACGCACGCGTGGCTTTGCGCACGGCGGACTTGTGCGTAGCCGTCTGCTGATGGACGGTATAGTTCGTCAGCACGCTCATCTTCGTCTTCTCCATCTCCAGCTTGATTTCCTTCTGATGGAGCGCCAGCTCGTCGGCCTGGAGTTCGGTTCGCGTAAGAAAGCCCTCTTTCGCAAGCCGCTTCGACCATTCGAGTTTTTCGGCCGCACGTTGGAGTTCTTCGTCCGCAAGGGCGATATTCGAATCGCATTCGCGTTCCTGTTGCGGATAGTCGCCCTTCTCGTACTTGTCGAGATTCATCTTCGCAAGCGTCAGGTCGACTTCGCGTTCAAGGAGGTTCGCCTCGCAGTCGCCTTTCGTGACTTCCAGTTTCTCCTGCGCAATGATCAGATTGCCGTGCGCCGTGTTCGCGGTGATTTCCTGATCGTTGCGTTTCTCGACGAGCGTGGCCACGTCGAACTCGACGAGAAGATCGCCCGTCTTCACCGTCACGCCATCGTCCACGATCCAGAGAATCGTGTTCTTGCCTTCCAGTTCGCTGCGCAGAATGATCTTGTCACGGCTCTGTACGGAACCACCGGACGCGATACCGATCGTCAACGGCCCTTCGACGACCGCGAATGTCGGCTGTGCGGACTCTTCCGTCGTTCCGCCGCGAAAGAAGAACGGCACCGTCGCCAGCAGGACGAGCGGAATGGCCACCCAACAGATTTTCTTTTTCAACGTCATTGTTTCACCCACGTTCCATCGTTCGAGATACGGAAAATGCCCATCGCACTGCGCAGCGACAAATCGCTCGTCCGCCAGTCCACGACTGCGGACACGAGCGCGTTCCGCGCCGACAACAACGCACTTTCTGATTCCAGAATGTCACGCATCGAACTGCGTCCGCTCTGCATGAAGAGGTCGATGGCTCGTACACGCATCTGAGCCACGCGGAACGCCTCGACTTTGTTTTCATACAACGCGCGCGCGGCCACGAGGTTGCGGTAGCCGGAGCGGACTTCGTTCTTGACGGCATCCTCTTCCTCCTGCAACGTCCGCCGGCTCTGTTCAAGCGTGAGGAGGGCCTTGCGGTAGGCGTTGCGCTCTTTGCGCCGATCCCACGGAGCCGACCATTTGACTTTCAGCGAGGAACCGACCGACTCGTCCACGCCGCCCGTCGCGTGTTGACGACGATTGGCATCGTAGGACGCGCCGCCCTCGACCGTCAGATCGCCACGCAGCGCATCGGCCGACACGCGGACGGCGCGTTCGGCGTCCACCACGTCACCGCGCACGACGGCCAGATCACGCCGTTCCACGAGCGCGATGTTCAACGCCTCGTTTTCGGCAGGATAGTCGCTCAGCGCGTCCGGCCGGCTTTTCACCAATCCCGCCATCTCGTCCTGCAACCGTTGAAGCTCCACATCTCGCAACGCAACCGGCGCCTCCGGGGCGAGGCCGAGCGTAATCTTGAAACTGTCGAGCGTGTCCTCATACGTCTGCTGCGTCGTGATGATCGTCTGGCGAGCGGACAGCAAGTCCGTCCGCGCCTGGTCGACCTGAATGCGATCCATGCGCCCCGCTTTGAACATCATCTCCGCACGATTCCAGTTTTGTTCCAGACGCTTCGCGTTGTCCTCCGAGTTGCGCCGGTTCTGCGCGTAGCGGAGAACGCTGTAGTAGGCCTTCGCCACGGAGAGGGCGTACGTCTGGCGATACCGTTCGAACGTGTGGAGCGCGTAGGCGAGATTCCGTTCCGCCTGCGTCAGGGGTTCACGCACGATGTCGCGTCCGCTGCCGCGCAACAACGGCACGGTCATTGTCAGGTCGCCCGTCCAACCGAAGGAATGCCAATCGTCGCGGATCATCTTCGTCACGTCCACGGCCATGTTCCCCGCCATCGTCGCGCCCTGCTCGAACTTCTTTGTCGCGCCCGCGCCCGCCTGACCGTAGTCCTTCGTCAGTTCGGGGCTGCCCGTCAACGCGCCGAGCAAGAAACTGCTGAACTTCGTGTCGAACGCATAGCTCTCCGTGTCGAGCGTCAGCGCGCGCTGGTAGACCGTTTCCTTCAACGTCTGGTAGCGGCGGTTGTTCCGTGCGCCGAGACGCAGGGCGTCGTCAAGCGACAGGTAGGTGACACCGTTCGAGGGCTGGAGCGACGCCACGCCGTCGATGCGCGGAAAAACCGTATTCGTCACCCCCTGCCGCACGGCCTCCAACGCAATGCGCAACGTCAACACGTCGATCGGGCGCGACACGTCGAACGCATTGGTCGAACCCGTCTGCTCCCGCCAATAGGCCGTCGCCAGCCGGACGGCCGCCTCGTCCGCCTCCCGCGCCGCCCGGTCCGGTGTCAGGCAGCCACTCGGAAACCAAAACGCGCCGGCCGCCAGCAGGATTCCAAAGAGGATCTTTCTCACTTGTCCACCTCAAGCCATTCTGGATGCTCGCGCACTCCTTCCGCCTCCGTGGGCAGTTCAGGTCGAAACGCACTCCGTTGCAACCCCATCTTCGCGTAGGGCAGTTCGACGAATCCCCGTTTGAACGCGGGCGATTCGGGACGCAAACGGTAGTCGCGCCGCGCCGCGTCCACAAAGAGCGGATCGGCCACGACCGAATCCACGTCCTCGCCCGCCGCCTGCCACGATGCCCAACTCGGACACCCCTTGCGCCCGTTCTGCATCCGCACGACCGCGTTTGTGCCCGGCCAGTAGACGTTGCCGTTGAAAAAATTTGTCGACGTGTTCAATCCCCACGCGCGCAACATCAAGCCGTCACCCTGATCCGGATAGGCCACGATGTTGTTCACCACGCGATTGCCCATCATCGTCGTACCGTCGTTGCTGAACGCCGTGTCGTCGTCCGGCGCCTGGGCGAGCGCGGGGAACTGCCGCCAACGCGGATCCGCGTCCACAATCCGATGGTACTCATTTGAAATCGCCGCGCGCCGCGTATGGACAAAATAGCCGTTCGTATTCGCATTCCACGTCTGGAGCGACAACTGGGCCGAATCGCGCCCGACCGGCCGCGCACCGTTGGAAACGAACACATTGTTGGAAATCGAAATCCAACGTCCGTTGTGGAGATGCATCGCCACGTGGTGGCAGTGTTCAATCAAATTACCATAGACCGACAGCCCGCCGCAGCCTTCGTCGGGATAGATTCCACAAGCGCCCTTGTAGAGGCGATACGTACCATCGCGCTGGCGTTGGAAACCGATTGAATCGGAAATCCAGTTGTAGCAGACCTTCGAGCCAATGCCGCCCACCCAGCCGCCGCCATAGATTGCCCCAGTGTCGTCGTTGATCGTGTTCACGTGGCGGATTCGGTTATAGGACAGTTCGCAGAAGCGCCCGTAGCCGAACAGGCCGCAGCGCGGCATATCGTGAATCAAATTGTGGCTCACGCGAACGCCCTGCCCCGTGATCCAGATACCGATGCCATGCGAGTAGACCTGTCCACAATGATGGACGTAGTTGTTCTCCACAACGACGTCCATACGGTCGTCGACGGAAATTTCGTTCGGAAACGAATGTACGAAGACGCCATGCCCGCCGATGTTGAAGATGTCGCAATCCGCCACCCGCACATGGTGCCCGCGAACGGAGACGCCGAAACCGTCGTGCGAACCAATGTCGTGAATCGAACAGCCCAGCACGGCAACCCGATCTCCGGCGATGCGAACGCCGGCATTGCCGCCCGTCAGTTCAAGGCCGACAACGGACACGTTGCCCGCCGCGAGATTGAACATCTCACGCCCGCGGGCCACCGTCGTCCGTCCGCCGTTCGGATCGGAACCGTCCGGCGTCAGAAAATAAATCTTCCGAGTACGCGCGTCATAGTACCATTCGCCCGGCCGGTCCAATTCCTCCGCCATGTTCTCCACACACCAGCGATCCCAGGGGAAGAGCCGGTCTGAAATCTCCTTGTGCGCCGCCTTGACGCGGACGACATCCCCCGTGACGGACACCACGTCCATCAGTCGGTTCCACCAGTTGTGGCGCGGAAATGCAATGACCCAGGCGTCCTCCGGATGCGCCCATGTGCGCCTGTCCCCAGGACGAATCTGGATTTCGTCTTCAAACAGGCCGGTCGACGAAAACCGGTTTCCGTTTGCCGCGAAACCACGTGCGTCCGCGAACGCAAACCCCGTCGTATACGGTTTTCCCGGCTCGACATCCGGCCATCGGGCTGGCTGCATTCGCTTGCCGTTGTAGAAGAACAGACGCGGACGCCCATCGAGGCGGAGCGCCGCGACGTCGGCCATCCAGACCGGCCGGCCATTGAACGTCGCCCGGCTCCAGCCCGTTACGGGAACGCCACCGTGGAGACGGGGACGGTTCTTCATGTCCGCCGCACAGATAACGAGCGGGGCGGCATTCGTGCCGGCGTGCCGCGCATCAATCGTCCACGCCGCGCCGGCGGCATAGTCCCCGGGCGCGATACGCACACACAGCGGTTTCGTCCGATCCGCCGTACGAATCTCCGCCACCTTGGACAATGCCTGTTCCAACGTAGCAAGACCCGAACCGCCACCGACGTCGAGCACACGCGCATCATGAGGCACGGAAAAACCGGCGGCGGAACACGCCGCCACACCCAAGATCGCCCACATTGCAGTTTTCATCATGCCGCCATTATAGCATATCGA
>CAZTHR010000022.1:0-3543 GCA_964613265.1 uncultured Lentisphaeraceae bacterium
CCGTTGACCGCCGCAACGGCGATATGCAAGGCATCCGTCGTTTCACCTTTAGGCAAAGCGTTTAACCCGAAACAAAAACATCAACATTTTGTCCCTCCCTTTCCCACTACAACCGCGTGTAGGCCTGATCTGCGGCGATTTTGGCGTCAAGCGTTGCACCGCCCGTCAGATAACTCACGAACGACGTCTCGAGATCAACCTTCGATCGTGTTCCATCAGTCATTTTCACACCTCACGATACACGATCCATTCACTAGTGCAATCCATCTAAACCCCATTTCCCAAGATCTTGTTGAAGGGAAATGGGGCATGGCAACCCAATAAGGTGTTAGTCTCGGCCGGCGTCTTCGCGCACCCAGTCGCGGGTCGGATAGGCCGGCGGCACGTAACCGTGTTCAGAGCCTTGAACCCAGACGATCTTACGCGGACACGTCAGATTGTTCCAGAGTTTCGCCAACCCCATCGGCGGACAACAGTAGTCACCCAGGCCCGCACGTGTGATGATCGTCAGGCAGGACTTCGGAATGCGCTTGGCGAACACCGCCGCGTCGTAGTAGCCCATCGATTCCGTCCAGGGAATGTACCACCAGTCCGTCGAAATCTTGCCCGCACGGCGCACGTTGTTCTGTGCCATGTCGCAGCACCACGTGATGCCAGATTCGGCGCGTGTCACGCCCTCGCCGCAGGCCGCCGCCCAGATGGTCTGAAGCCCGCCCTGGCTGCCGCCGGAAGCGATTAAATCCTTGCCGTTCCAGCCCTTGACCGTCTTCAGATACTGAAGCGCACGTTTCACGCGCAGCACCATACCGTTGAAGTAGGCCACTTCAGGATCTTCGTTCTGCTTCGCGTCGAACGCATAGGCCTGGTCGTGCGAACGGACTTCCCAGCGCAGCGCTTTCGTGTCCGCTTCGGTCGCACCGAACTCGACGAGCTTAAGCCCGTGCGCGTTGATGTTGAGGACGATTTCGTTGTCACGCGCCCACGACGGCGTCCCGTGGGTACATCCATCGCCGCTGTAGCCATGCGTTTCCAACCGGGCGGGGAACGTCTGACCCGCATCGACGGCAGTCGGATAGGAGAGATAGCCCGTGACGGGACGCAATCCCGCGCAGTCGATGCGGACGGCGAAAATCCGAGCCTTGGGATTGGAACAGGCGACGGGAATCAAATCGGCTTTCATCGGCACACGGTCAAGGCGCTTGTACTGCTTCGACCAGAACGTATCAAAGTCGGCCGGTTCAGGCTGCGTACGCAACGTATCGATCGCAACGCCCGCGCCACCGTCGAAAAAGACGTTCTTCTTCGAGCGTTCAAACGCGTTCATCGCGCGTTTACCTTCCGGCGTCGTTGCATCGCCCGTGAACGTCTTCACATAACGTTTTCCCGCCTTGTCCACGACGTACGCCTCAAGGCGGACAAATCCCGCCGAGCCAAGTTTCGCTTTGTACGTGAACGGCATCCGTTCCAGGGGAATTTTTCCCTTCTCGACCGTACCATGGTCGTCCGAGCGCTTCCAGTCGAGGAAATACTCGCCTGGCGGCACCGTCCCCTCAACATCCATCGCCGTCAGCGTGAACGTCATTTCTTCGTTCACCGCATAGGCCAACGGATCTTTGTCCGTTTCGCCCTTGATCCAGGCCTTGTCCAGCGGCCCGCAGAACGCGGCGCCGGCAAAACACATCGACACGAATAGAATTCCGATTTTCATTTGTCCTCCTTGGATGTTACACAACAAATCAAGTACGTCTAAGCATCACTCTTCGCCAAACACGTAGAACGTCGAAATGCGCGGCATCAGAGCCGCCACGACGGGCGACAACGTTGCAACGGGCGTCGTCTTCGGCGCGAAGATAAACGCCACATTGATCTTCGCCCCCTGTTCGCCCGTTTGCGCGACAAGCGGCAGCACGTCACGCCAATCCTTGAACGGCGTCGTACGGGGCTTCAACACGGGATCCAACCCGTCACCCGACCAGTCCTCCTCCACAAACGTGAACGTCCGCGTCCCGTCCGCCGCCACGCGAATCTCGAACGGCTGGAAAATCCGCCCCGCGCGGACGCGCCATTCGGCATCCGGCAGAAACGACGGATAGGGAAACTGCCCCGGTGCGGCGCCGTTCATCTTGACGCCCTTCCCATCCAACAGCGAAAACGCCTTGGCGATGACTTCGGCCTGCGCCACCGTCACGGATGGTCCGAACGCCACGCGGGCATAGACGTCCCGCCCCTTCGTCGCCTCTGCGCGAAGATTCTTCAAGACGTCGGCCACGTTCTCGGCCGTCACGTCGACCGTCCGGTCAACGATGCGCGACACGCCATCCCATGCGAGTTCCAGTTCATAAAGCCCGCCAACGGGGAACGCCGCCTTCGCACAAAACCGCCCATAGACGGAAGACTGGTCGAACGCACCGTCAAGTTGAAAAAGGGACTGACCGCTCGTGTAGAGCGCAAAGACGGCACAAGGGATGTTCGTCGCCGCCACGGGCGTTCCCGCGCCGTCGCGGTGGCCGCCCGTGTAGACAACGGGCGCGTTTAGCACAAGGCCTTCTTCCGGCCGCTTATCGGACAGCAGATCGGCGAACGTCTGTTTTTTCGGCGCGTCACCCACCGTCCGCGCCGACAGCACGACCTTTTCGCCCTGCGGCCACGGCCGCGCTCCCAGCGGTTCGGGTGGAACGCCTTGCGGAACGCCGATTTCGGCCATCGCCGCCGCAATCGCCGCCGGCGACGCGACCGTCACGAAAACGGATTCATAGGCGCGATCAGAAAGCGGACCGATCGCGAAGAATTCCGCCGGCTCGGCGGCGGACAGCCCCGTTGCCTCCATCAGGACACGTACCGTTCGCGCCGCCTTGTCCACAACGACGCCTTCGGGCGCCCGGTTGTCCGTTTTCCATTTCGCAATGGCATTCGTCTGAACGGACACCCAGTCCATCGGCAACCGCGACGCATCCGGCGCCGCAACCGCCACACACGGCGACAACACGATGCTCAATGCCGCGCACAACGATGCCGCCACCGTTCGGGAACAACAAGGCGTCCGACCAGTCTCTGATCGTTCATGTTCCCCATCAACCGCCCATGCCAAACGTCGGTCAAGATCGTCAAAGGCATTCTCCAACGCCTCGACATGATAGAGTTCGTACATGCCGATCGCATAGTCGACGAGTCCGCCCGCCGCCAACCGATTGTAGGCAACATCCGCCGTCACGTCATGGTGTTCGGCATACCGCTCTAGCAGGTAAATGAAGAACCGGATTTCTTTACTCATGTCAATCCATCCTCAAATAGGCCGATCGCAACGGCGATCCCGTCACCTTCTCGCTTTCCCAGATATTGAACAACCCTTCCGGGCCGAACTGCCACATCGCCATGTCGTAATCCGCCAACATCCGATACGTCCGCGACGACAGGAACAAGGCCAACGCCTCCTGCTCGCCGTAGCCATATTTTTCAACGATCCGACGCACAACCTCTTCATCGTAGTAGTCGAGGACATCCACTGGCGTACGCCGTTTCATTCGCACCGCGCCTCCGTGAACG